>NZ_JAWOUN010000009.1:0-238542 GCF_033339395.1 Vibrio sp. 397
CGTTCAAATACGCCAGCATCCCGCCACTCCTGAAATCGGCGATGAGCAGAGCTTGACGAGCATATACCGGTGGCATTCAGCGCATTCCACTGGCAACCCGTCCTGAGTACGAAGAAGATGGCGTTCATTGCAGCGCGATTATCAACCCGCTTGCGGTGCGTACCCAGAGGATGGTGAGTTTTATGCTCCGGGATGAGAGGAGCCATTTTCTCCCAGAGTTCATCACTGATTTGCCACTTGTTGCCTGCCATACGTTGCCCTCAGAAATTATCGTTATTCATTATATTATACGATAATTCCTTTTGGGATAGGCTCTAAATCCTTCTTGAAGTTAGAAATTAATTCAGCTAGAGAATCGGCAAGCTTTAAAGCGACCTTGTAGTCATAATCTATGAGAATTACCTGTCCGAAACTACCTTCCTCTGTTGGACTTAAATCAACGCAAATTAAACAAGATGAACAGTCATCCGCAATTGGGATTCTACTTTTGCCGAAGGTATACTCTTTATCTATACCTTTATCGGTATAACTGAGTACGTTTCCATCACCATCATGGCTATAGTTTTCTACAAGGCTTGAGGTCTGTCCGATAGAGAGTAAAGCGACGCCATAAGCAAAATTTGCTTGCTTCTCGGGGTCCTGCCCTTTAGATGTTTTGTACAGTTCAACTAAATCTTGTGGTAGCTCTCTACCCACATTACAGCGAAGCAAATTTATTTCTTCTTCCGACGCTGGCTCTAAGAACGCATCAGCAACTAGTGGTGCTTTATTAAGTATTTCTTTTCTTACTTGCTCGAACATTAATTTTCCCTCGTTTTCATTGTAATCTTCGGGTTTGAAAGAATAAGCTTCAAAATCGAAGCGATGGTATTAATCTATTTCTTCTGCACTGCTCCAACTCAAATACCAGAAGTCTTAGTTAGAATGAGTACTAGTTATGCGGAACATAGGAAACTCGTATTACCCCTATTAATTAGAGGTAATGCGAAATGCGGTTAACTTGAGCGAGTATGAGCAAAGAAAGAGCCGTTTCCTAACTTCTAAATTTCTCTGTTTCATGGGCATATTTGGGTCGGAGAGTTTTGACTGCTCATCACCGTGTTGCGCGCATTAGTGTAAAACTGGTAGATTAGAATTTTAATAAAATAAATGTTACATCTCTAGATTTTGAACGAATAACCCTTCACGATTCTTATACTTGTTAACGGCTCTTATATCAGTAGAAACGTAATCACCACCTTTATTATCAACTTGTCTAATCTCGTATCCTCCGCAATGAACAGAAATATTCGCTTCTATTGAATGCTCATTTTTTGTTTCACCATTTACTTTCTTTGCTGACGAAACCCATTGGAAGCAAAACCTATCTTGATTATCTAAATATTCCGTAAGAGCAACTGATGTCCCTTTATCCACTTCGAAATAATCAATTGATAATATCTTGGATATGCCAGGATATTGGTAAGATGGGTTCTCTACTGTTGGTTCACTTAGTTCGGTTTGATTAGCACAGCCAGCAATAACTGATAATGTCGATGCCATAAGTAGTATTTTCTTCATTTTTGTTCCTTGTAGATGATAAAATTAGCCCCACGATCTATTAACGCTTTCGATAGTGGGGTTGTGTATGTTTATCTAATTGTTTACGTTTTGAAGGTCACGATAATCAACAGACTCATCAGCACTTGAGATGCTTGCTGCCTCACCGAACATTGCTATGTAAGCACTTGGGAAAGTCAAAGCGGCCCCTGCTATACCACAGATTAGAACGAATTTTCCTACGCCCTTACTTTGTGGTGAGCTTTCTCGGCTATTCCATGCCCAGGTTGCAAGGCTAATGACAATCATTGCAATACCAATCCATAAGCCTATGGTATATGTAGCACTACCACCTGCAGCTGAAATTGCATCCACGTTTTTTGCAGCTTGCTCTAGCTTTGTTTCATTGGCTGCCATCGTAGTTACAGAGGTTAGTGCTAGAGCGATACCCAGGGCACCGGACCATTTCGTTAGTTTATTCATAGTTACTCCGTGCTATCTCCTTCATCGAAGATATAAGTTGTGTTAGAAGAGAGGTTTGCCCGACCAGATGAGTCGAGTGTTATTGGGTCCACTGTGTCACTAAAGGTAAATACCTCACCCACTAGATCTAAACCACCGTGGAAAGTTAATAATGCGCCAGCTATTGAGAAGGATATTGGCCATAGAACAGAAACATCATTATCCGCTTTGTTTGCTTTGTACCAACCGATGAAACCAAACACGACAAGACCGAGGCCAAGTACTGCTCTCAAATTCCAGAGAACTGCAATCCAAAGTCGAACATGTTTAATTACATTTATTCCGCCATCTGCAATGGTGGAGTTATGCGTTTCTGAAGCGAATGAACTACTGGATAATGTGTAAACAAACATCCAATACCACTTTTTCATCGAAGCGCTCCAATACAGTAAGTATCTGAACAGATTGTTCCGTCAGCCGAGATTTCTCTAACAGTTCCAATGAAGTCGTAGTATTTTCCTTTTTCTACGGAAATAGTTCTTTCGCCAGAGGTCTTGGTAAGATTTACGACTAGCGCACTGTTTAGGTCCTGCGACTTAGTGATCATTGCGTAGTCAGGAAGAAGAATTCGCCCATCCTTGTATGTTACTCCCGTACTTGGAACTACCATTTTTGGCGCTTCTATTGGCTGTACTACAGTCGAGCTAGATGCTATTGCCATCGTTGGCTGTACTACTTTGCTATTTACTTCTGTATTTTTACCAATATGTTGGGTGGTAGTCTTAGCAACCTGTACTGCCGTTGGCTTTGTAATCGATTCTTTAGCAGGTTTTACAACTTTCTTTTTAGACTGCTGAGAGCGTCGAAGGTTGGCTAGTTCAGTCGGCGTGTACTCCTGGCGTTCTTTATCAATAAAGTATTTGCTGCCAATAAGTAAAACTCCGTCTTCTCCCTCACCTTTAATGTTGGTGACTTTATGGTTGCCAATTTTTGATTTGAACGGCTCACTTTTGTAAAGAGTGATGTAATGTGGAGAGTTATCGGATCTATCTGGTGCACGTACAGCAAAAACCCCCTCAGCAATCTCATCCACAACGTTGAATTCTTTTAAGCGTTTACGCTCACTACTTCGCGCTGCTTTCGTATGTCCGTTTGAAAGGCTATTGTTTAATTTAGCAAACTCGCCTTCAAATGAATTTACATCGCTTTCCAATTTATCCAATCTATTGGTTAAACTAACGTTAAAAGTTTCTTGAGCAGAATTAAATTGATGATATGGCTTCAATCTCATTGTAATTGAGTCATCAATTTGTTGCTGTAAGGTCGAACTGATCGTCTGTGTAATATTCTGTGACGCAGCTTTCGAGGTTGACTTCACAATCTCACTTTTTTGCTTACCAAATTCATCCTTTACTTTGCTAGGAATGTCTATTTTAGTAATGATTGATTGAGCGATTTCTTGTCTTTGTAATTCAGTGATAGCACCAAACTCTTCAGACTTAGTAATCACATCTATTTCAGTCTTAATGAGTTCAGGCAATGATTGCCTGAGAGCGGTGATCTCACGCTCAAGATTTCTCTCTAGCTTTTGTATTTCTTCTACTTTGGAAGGGCCTCCAAAATCTGGTATCAAACCCATTTTATGTGCAGCTAAACTAGCACCACCAACAAGCAAAGTAGCTCCTACGACATAAACGAGTAACTTTACTTTTGGCTTTGCTGAGCTGCTTTGGCTTTTATTCGCTTTGCCAGCATTTGCGTCTTGAGCTTCGTTATCGCTCATGATGATCGCTCCTTGTTTTTAATTGAATAATGTATTATATAAAAGATCTAAATTAATTCCATAAACGAGTTTTGTTGTCACTCGGGATTGATACATTTTGCCCAATATTCGATTTGCGAATTTCAGAGCTTAGGTCAGTTTCTTCGGAATTAACTTCTGTTAGTCTATTTTGCTCCGCCATCATCTTGAGAAGATCGCTCTGATTCGGAGTTTGAATTTCATCCGTTTCTTGTACTTGATTCTCAAACAATAAGTACATAGTTTGACCTTTCGGTATCTCTACCTGAACAGGTCTTCTCGCATTATCGTATAGGATAGGTAAAAAGCCTTGTGCAGCTTTGGCGATACTATAAACAATTCTGTCTCTCGTATTATCAATCGCACCTGTCGAAGTTGTTGTTTCCCCATTTGATGTTGTCACTGTCGTATCAATGAGTGAATCCAAAAAACCTGTCATAAACAAACCAGCAAACATGCCACCAAACCTCTGGATGTAATGGTGGTCTACTTCACCTTCTATAAGCGCCTTTTCAGTTTCAGCAGATAATACCCAAGCTTTTACAGGGATTTGTTTCCCATCTCTAATAACAGACGTTACAGTTAAGGCAACACCTGGAGCTTGTTCTATAAGCTCCATTTCACCGAACGCAATACTACCTTCTGCTTTTCCGGTTAATAAACGAATTCTGATTGGGCCAGGAATGTCTGAGTCGATAGGCAAGGTGGTACGGGCATAAACCAACTCACCTGCATCAAATACTATAGACTCTTGGTCTACTTCAACTGGTGGCTGTCTATATTTTTCATTAGAGGTTTCTTTTTCATTGTCCGTATACCCAACTGTGTTTTCTTTCTTATAATAATTAGGATGAATCCCCATTTGAGTCTGACCTCCATCAGAACGATACAATGCTGAGGCCACTTCTTGTTCTGCATCACTCGGGTCAAAAACGAACTGTGATGTTTTACTATAAATGTCAGCCTTCTTACTATAAGTGATTTTGTACTTTTCGCCTGTATCTGGTGCGTAAGGGAGACCTGAAAATAATGCTTGTGCACCTTCTGATATCTTTTTTTGTCGCTCAGCTTCTAATTGTATCAACCGCTGACGCTCAGCATCGGCTTTGTCGTTTCGATTCTTTATTTCTTGAGCCTTTAAACTCATTTTAGTCGTTGCTAGTTCGTTTCGGAGATCTTCTAGCTGGCTTGAAGTTTCTATATCTTGTTTAGGCAACGGTAATTTTACGTCTCTACCTGCACTATTCTCTTCTGTATCTGAATTTGTCTTTTTAGACTCAGCATCTTTGCCAGACTTAACTTCTTGCCCCAGGGGATCAACCTCCTGCGACTTAGGCTTGTCAACTTCGGTTTTTGTATCTGGTCCCGTTGCTGATTCTTGTACGCGAGTTTTACTGATATGGCTCTCGCCATTAGTAGCAGCCTGTTTACGCGCGTTCTTCTCCCTTTCTTCGGTTTCTTTAGCGATAGGTGAATTTTCAGGAACACTGATTGTCCCATCAGTTGAGTTCTTAATCACATCGTCAGTTTTAACGACAGGTCTACCTGCTGTTTTATCACCTTTGCCCGAAAGGTCTTCTGTAACTTGATTGGAAGCCATATAGATTGCGTATCCAATCCCTCCGGCGGCTACTACAAACAAACCTACAACGATTGCTATTTTTTTTAATTTCATCGGTGAGAAGCCTTATAGTTCACTTGTATCCACAAACGCTTTTACTTTCTGTCGACCATCGCTAAACCAATAGAATGAACGGGGGTAAAGTTTGTAAAGGTTGTAATCACCGACACTTCCCTCTCTTACCAAAGAGCTACCTTTGCTTCTTAAAATGGCTGTTGTTCTGATATAAACAAATTCATTATATAAATAGGCTTGGCCATTGATTCCTTGCAATTTAGTTTCTTTGGCACCAGGCACACCTGTTGTCGTACCTGAAAGAAAAGAAAAGAATTCTGGACCAGCTTTATCAAGATCTACACTTGAAGTAGAACGGTATTGTATTGGCTTGGCGTTCGGGCCAATTAGTGGAATGATCACTTGTCTTCGAGAATTGTAGTAATCTGTTTTTTCAGAACTAATCATGAAAGGAATAGTTGTATCTAAACCCTTCAGCTGAAACCAGCCCGAATGAGTTACTCCAGGTAAACGAGCTTCCAAGCTATATGCGTTACCGGGTGTTTTTCCAGCCTCGAAGGCTCCCTGAGCTCCTAGCTTAACATATACAATAGGCCAAGGAGCTCCTGTCTGGTCGAAAAATGAAATAGACCCAGGGAAGCCAGGGTACACCTGCAAAATTAACTCCTGAGGTAGTGAAGGATCGAATTTAATCGTATCAATTAGACTTTCCGGGGGCCTTACTAAAAGTTTATTTTCTGCAATTAGCCTCTGCCTTTCTATTTTACGCATCCTTTCAATAAAAGCAGGGTCGGAGTTCATTTTCTCACTTTTAATGATGTCATTCTTTTTATTCTCAGCCCTCAGTATCTCAAGTCTGTCTCTATTTTGGTAATTACTCTGGAGTTTCGAGTATTCTAGATCTGTTATGTACGTCTGAATTGCATTTTGTTCATACACCTCAAGTTCACGCATGTTAATCAATATATTTTCTATACTTCCATATTTCTTTAACAATGCATCCGCAATTGCAGCATGACTAACTTGGTTAGTTTGATTAGCTTGAGAAAACGCCGACAATGACAACACCACCGCACTTACTGTTAAGCGGAAATAGGCTTTCAGAGAGGAGATGTTTCTTGAGTGCATTGGTAATCCTTGAAGTTTAACAAGCGTAAATATATTTCATTTATGTATTAAAAACAACCCTACTCAGACAAACCTAACGATTGTAGTGTTTTCTCTACAATATCACTGACTTCTTCGTCGCCGAGAGGTTCTGATTGGAGTTCTTCTTTAGGATATTCCAATATGTCCTTGACTTGATTGATCGCCGCCTCTGTGGCTCTTTCAGCATTAGGCTCATCTAAACCAGCTAACAAATTTATATCTATAGTAGTGCCAGATATAGTGCCTTTATTGTTCTGCTGAGCGCTTTCAAGAAATGGATCTGATAGGTTAGATGAAACATATCTACTGTTATAAGCGATATCCAACTCGCCGTATGCATCATTGTCAAAATTAGCAAGGTCTACTTCGGAGGTCTCTTCGTTCGTACCTAAATCTTGAGTGGATAAATATGCTGGTGGCGAAACAAATTCTTCGCTAGTACTGTGCTCAAAGGGGCCTTCGGCATAGAAGTTGTTGTACTGCATAATTGAATCAAAGTCGTGTTCTTCTTCAGGCCAATCCTCATCACTATAGGTGTTTTCAAAGTCATTAAAATCGAGTTCATCATTAAAGGCTGAAACTTCTTCATTATAAGCCTCCATAGAGCCCATAATCTGTACTTCAGCATCTGTTTGTGCAAGACCAACAAGCTCTTCATCGAATACATCTACTGGTGATTCTTCAGGTCGTATTTCTTCGACTTCTTCAATGGCGCTCTCCGTTATCAACGTTGCGTCTTCTTTAATTATCCCTAAACCAATAGCCATCATCATTTGTTTAGAGATGTTTTCAGTTAGGTTCAATGCTCTTACTTCAGTTAGATTATTTTTTAGCTCTAAGAACTCCAACATTTCGACATTGCTATCGATATAATCGTTGGCCTGTTGAACATATTCATTGGATTTTACTAACTGTTGCCTCTTAGCCGTTTCTACCTCATCATCAGAAGGCTCAAGCACCTGAGCAAAATAGTTCAAACGAGAAGTTTCTACATCAGGGAAGTCGAGTTTTAATGCTCGGAATGGGTATACATCACCACCAAAAATGTATAAGCCTTCTCCAGGTTCAGCACTAGCAAGCATCTTAGCGTTTACAGTATCTTTTTCTTCTACTCGGACATCATCGTTATCATGGACCGCCCCAGCCAAATTATTCTCTATTCTATCCTGACGGGAACCAAACACTTTGCCAGTTCGACCAAGCGCCAACTGTAACGATTCACCATGGTCTTCATTTTTAAGAATGAATTTATTGTTTAAGTTGCCCATTAGTGCTTCATATTCATCCCGGCCGCAAACCTTCTGGAACATTCCGGCTGTCTGTGCTCCAAAAAGAACGTGAAAACCATATGAACGAACCAAGGCAACAATCATGTAAAAACCTTTAACCGCATACATTCCGTACTCATCAAAGAAAAGTCGTACAGGATATCTAGCACTGGAAGGCCTATTGTCTACTGTAGTAATTCGAGAACCTTGTAGCTTGTAGCCAGCAGCTCTCATCAAAATAGGCCGTAATCCCTGCAATAGAAGCCTACCCAATGCTGCAACGGAATCGGGGTTTTTGGCAATGGAAGGAAGAAGAACTAATAATACTCGCCCCCCTAAGCATACATCCGTCATATTTACTTCCGAAAGTTTTGTCACGAATATATGCCCCATGGTTTCACTCAGGTCAGCCATGGTTTCACTAATCATCATCACACAATATGTGTGCTGTTCATCTGCTTTACTATTAAGATCAAGGTTGTCTATCTGTTCCTCAGTCATATCAAATATGGCATCACTAATAGAAGGCAAGGTTTTTAAATATTGCTGGAGTGGTTGTCGGTACTTTAAAGGCACATCTTTTCGCGCTGCCTTTTTGAGCATAGTTTTAATGACAAGAAAGTTTCGAACCACTTCGATGTTTAAATCTAAGCCTTCCACATCCCTTTCGTAAGCAAGATACTGATATGCTCCCCCAATCATAGTAGAACTACGACCTTCCCAAAAAGAGCTATCCCCTCCATCCGTTTCACGCCCTAACCCCATGGTTATAGTCTTCATCTGGTCAGGGGTTCCCGCATTTAGAATATTCATGTTATTCGAAATGCGATCGTCGTCGTGCATGTTAGTAGTATCTAAGGAGTCCATGGGAGTCAGAAAATTGAGAACCAACAAATCGTGGAGTCTATCTAATCGTTTCAAGATAGCGAAAATTGTCCAAAACAATTTTATATCTGCCTTACCATCAACTATGACTGCTGATGTTCCTCCTGGCTGGAGAAGTGCTTGAAATAGCAATGTCAGTATAAGTACAGTTTTACCCGAGCCCGTACTGCCCATGACGAGTGTATGTCTTGTTTCCATATCCGGGTTGGATACGAGTAACCTACGTAGAAAAAATTCAAACCCGAATATTAATGTACCGTTTCCTCTTTTACGCTGGGGAATAAGATGGCCAGCTTTAACTGCGTCTTTTAACGACTCCTTTTTTGAAATAAACTGCTCCCACTCCGGCGCGTCAAAAGGATATTCATGCTTCTCTCTTGAGTTTGTAAGCTTCAGACAAATTGCAAATGCAAAAATAAAGTCCCCATTTTGAGGGAACATAAACAAAGCAATCCCGCATGCAGCAATTAATAAAGGAAATGACACATTTACTGCTGACTGTATTCGCATCCACATAGTGCGAGAATCACGATGAAAGAGCTCTGGGTTATTCAGTTCAGGGTTTGTGTTTAGAACCGACTGCTTCTTAAAACTGGCCATACTAATCAACTTCCTTGTACTGCTTCATTAACTCAGGAATATCCTCATAAGGGTCATTGAAGACTTTCTCATCCTTTTCTATATCGACACCTAGTGACTTTAGAATCTGTTTTGCTTCATTCTCTCGGCCATCAGCCTTTTTCTCTATCTCGCTGAGATCAAATAATCTACTAAATTCATCCTCATCCATGTTCAGGAGGTCTTCTCCTTTCTTACCTGCTGTTAATATTCTCTCTGCATTAATGTGAAGGTCTTGCACTGCTCCTAGGACACTTGGAATTGTCATTCGAAATCCGGCTTTTCTTTCCATAAGAAAATGCGAGCGAGTACCACTTGCTTCTAAGAAAGGCGTTTCTCTGCCGATAGACTGCAATACCATTCCTAAATTTCGGTCATGCTTAGTTACCCAAGTAAACTCGTTTCCTGCAATACGGTTTACATCTTTAAAGAGAAGCATCAACGCCCAGATTACAGTAGTAGAATAAGCATGCTTCTTTGTTACCATTGCATAGAGGATTTCTTCGAATGTACGGGTTGTCTTTCCATCCATTTTTTCCTTAAGCTGTGTAAGAACCTTTCTTTCAATACCGTTAAATAAAAGTATTGTGTCTTCGATGCTGCCAGCGTAAGGGACGCCATCATTCAATAAAGTTGTTGGACGAAAGCCACCTATTATCGCTCCTCCTCTCTTAAACTTATCCGCTTCATTACCCTGTTTATCTACATATTCAATTGGAATGGTTTTCCCATTATCATCAAACAACCGTGCTAGTTTATCTTCCGAATGTAGTTGTTGCGGTAAAGGACAGAGGAGAAGCCTCTCTAAGCTGATAGTCGCTGTTCGAGAGCAAAACTCTATTGTTGAGTCTTTCGGGTTCTCGCAGTAATAGAAGTAACAAATAGGCCTAAAATTGCTAACAAACCCCGTTTCTTTTTGCATTTCTTTGTCACGTTCTATTTCATCTAATGTGACACCCAAAGGAGGATTTGCTGTGAGCATTTCGTAAGGAGATACACCCATAGCGTATCGGTTTTCATAGTCAGAGCGATTTTCGAAATTGTAATCATGTGAATAGTCACAAGGGTTTTCACCCTCTAAACGTTCTTTATATTTAGGAAACATCCAGCCAATGGAATATCCCATCAATTTATCGTAGAAGTTGGGCGGTACTATACGTTTTAAATGAGGATGAACCTTGGAAGCAGCCCGTATCATTGATTCAACGTTGTGTTCTTTTCTGGTTTTAGAGCGTATTGAATATTCTTTACAACCTAAGTAGATCAGAGCTAAAGCGAAGGGCCATTTAAGTATATTTCCGAAAATAGAGTCGTAAGCTCCAATATACTCGGGTGTAATCATCGTATAATGCAATTCTAATATTTGATATAGCCCCTCCTTAAACCCCCATCCTTGAAATCCTGTTAGCCAAGAGGTAGTTACAACCACGAGGTTCTCAAAAGCAAAAAATGTAAACATCTGAGCTATCTTTAGCATTCTCCACACAAAAGCAAGTATGTGGAAAAAGTGCGCGTAAACCCCGTAACCCATACCTATTGCTAATGCTAGAGCTAGGGCGACTGAAGCATTCAACTCTGATTCTTTTTCTGGCGTACGCTGACTCATAACTTAGGAATCCTTAAAAATTATGTTTGTGTCATCAATACGTCGCTCTTTAAGAATCATTTTTAGAGAATCATACTTTCCTTTGGTCAATGGAATGGGTAACACAAGCCGTGCCCTTAGACCTTTTCGATGAAGTATAAAGTTTACGGTTATGACGAAGTAGTAATAGAGGAAGACAACACATCCGAAAGTCGTTAAAACTTTTGCCGAAAAGTTCTTGTCGGAAGCTGTTAACGATTGCATAGCTTGAGTTATTTCGAAGGTTAAGACGATACTGATCACACAAAATATGACCGAAGCTCCGACAATCGCTTGCCCTACTAAATGTGACTTAAGTACTGGATGTATCGTTCTGAACTGTTTCCACATTCCGATATATGTGACGAATAAACTAAGTACCGGAGCAAGAAGAGAAACTCCACCTGAAACAGGCATTAAGAGTAATGAAAGATACTGTAGAAATATTAAAGTTAACATTTTTGCACCGTTGCTTTTAATCCATTTAAGGCATATATTTTTCACATCATAGCAAATTTATCAACGGATGGAATGGTTTTAGCTAAACGAAAACAACCAAATCTAACATCTCGTTCAACCCTCAAAATCAAATCAACCAAACAACCAAACACCAAAAAATATGGCATTGCTTTTCATCCGTAAAAGACATATATTTTTGTGATTATAAAATATGTCATAGGTAGTAGTAGTTTGGAGTCACTGTTAGGAAGCAACGTCATTTTGTTTTCTCAAAAAGAAAAAGAAACTTTATGCATTATCTCGAATGTCGAATATGGACGCCGTGTTGCTGAGTTACAACTATCTTCGGCTGATAGCTACAAACCTGTTTTGAGTATTCTTGTCTCTATTGTCGATAGTAACCATCCAGAGTTGGACACCCTCGATCGCTGCTTCCTTGTTAACTCATCAATCTCTACAGATTCCATTGAATTAACAGAGCTTTTAGAAAAGTTTAAAAGCTCAACCCAGTCATACCAACAAACGATAGAGATTGATGGTGTTGAATTTTCCTATCTGCGCAAGGAAATAGAAAGGTTACAACTAATAGGATAAATGTAATGGAAAACGAAGAGTCTGTTGGCTTTAAATCAGTTACCCAATCTGCCGAGTTAATTATCCATGCAGGGTCTTCTCCCATCCCAGGAGAAGTCAGAAGCCGCCTAGAAAAGATACCAAGTATAAAGCCAAGACCAGCGCGCAGAATAATGGGTGTGAAATTGGCTGAATTGGGTGTCAATAGAAACCCTTATGTTGCAAATAGAGCAACTAAGGCTTTACTTGCACTGACTTCAATTACGTGGGGCCTCACCCTGCTTTTATTGACTGGTTCGCTGGTTAATTTTTACCTGCTTGAAAGAATAAATATCAGCGCTACCTCCCATGACGCAAGGATTGAGCCTACTGGCAAGCCTGTACGCATCGGTAACTTGGATTAGAGGAAGGATATGTTTCGCTCATCCGTAATTAAGAATCATCGAGGGCTCCTATCTGGTTTCGTAGTGCTGGTGGTCATTATCTATTTCTTAGAGTTTGCACTAAACACTCTTACAACAAATAAATCTGGTTACTACAAGATCCCCACTTACAACGATAAGGGCATTACCCGAATAGTTCCTCAGGTCCCATTAAGTGACCGTCTTTTTTCTGACTCTGAAGTTATGGATTTTGTAACTGAAGCTATGTACAACACACTCTCTCTATCTTTCGATAGTTATGAATTGTCTATGACAGAATCAGCATTACTATTCTTTACTACTTCTGGCTGGAAGTCATTCTCAAGCGCAGTTCAAGAAGCAGAAATTTTATCAACCATTTTCTCTAATAAAGAAATTATTGAGTTTTACCCTACCCGAGCGCCTTTTATGGAATTCAGTGGCACAGTTGACGGGAAAATTGATGGAAGATTCACAAAAGATGCCTACTGGGTATGGCGAGTTAAAGTTCAGGGCAAGATTATGAAAAAATCTTTGAAGGTTAAAGACGCAACTGAAACTGAGCTCGAGGCTATTCAGAATCAAAGGCACCAGGCCGCTAATGTAACTTTCTGGCTTGATTTACAACGTGTGCCAAAGGGTAAGGGGGCAAGTGCAGTTAAGATCATAAGTTCTTCTAATTGGGATGTTGATTGGTTATGAATATTCCACGACTTATTCGCATACTTAAATTCGACTGGCCATTTGTGCTTGCTATCGTTTTATCTGTTTTAGCTATTTTTAAACTTTCCGATTTCAATGAAGAACTATTAGGGAACCCGGATAGAGTTTTTCTTTATTCTGATGGTAATGGTGGTTACACAAGGGCCTTTGTATCACGTGACCCACGCTATACAGACGAGAAGGTTGTCAGGTTTCTTCGTCGTATGGTGAGCTCATGCTATACCGTCGATTATAAAACCGCTCAACACCTAATGAACGGTGAACGCGATAACGATTATGCCAACTGTATTGAAAAGCACTTTGCGCCAATAGCCGCCACATCACTGTTCAATGTTTATCCTACTGACCCTATGATTGAGGCGATTCTTATGTCAGAAGGTAAGGCTAACGTTGTTGTTCCTTACGATCCTATCGTTACCTTAAAGAACAAACCTGGTAAGCCTTTAGTTTGGGTAGTTGAGGTTCCGATAATGGTAACAGTCCAATCGGTATCAGGAGACCAAACAACCTCATTCATTGCTCACTACACAGTTCTACCTGAACCTAGAGCGGATAACGCAAGTTCATTACTCATCGACAGGGTGGTTTTTAGATGAACGTTAAAGACCTATTCAATTTTATTAGTACAGCTTTGGGGAAGACTCCGTTAACAGGAAGACAAAGTTCGAAGTCTACTGAGGATAGCTTTGTTAAAGGGGATACCTTTAGTTGCCAATCAATACCCTCCAGCGAGGTTAACCGTAACCACGATGCCGTGTTTGAAACAGATAAACGTCATAATTTAATCTATGACAATTTTAAGTCTGTCCAGCGATCTCCATACTACGCTCTGGTTTTATTTTTCTTAGCTATTGTTGCATTTTTATACGCCTTGAACCTGTTCATAGATACCACAAAGATTACTTCAACAAACTACTTTATTGCATCAACGACAAGTGATACTGCTGTATACCCAATACCCACAGATAAGCATATCTTGCCGACTAAGGACCAAGAAAGAAACCCTGGCGAAACTTACTCTGAAGAAGAGTCAGAAGTATTAGTTCGTGAATATCTAGTTGATAGCCTTAAAGACTGTTTTTCAATGAACTACTTAAATGCAGCAACAGTACTGTCTAGGTGCAAGTCCAACCATTTGGACTCTGAAACAGACACCCAAGACATATTTATTGAGCTTCTAAGAGCAAGTAACTATATAAATATAATGAAGAAATACCAGACTTCTGCATTACTCCACGTAGACACAAGCTCTATTAAACTTTTGAACAAAGCAATAGCTCAGCGTGAAGCCGTACCTGGCAGCGGCGTTATGCGTAGCCGCGCTGTCTGGATTTACCAACTTAAGATGCATTATACGATGGAGAAAGTTTCTGTCTCTTCTCCCACCTTGTGGCAAGTTGAGATGATCAGAGAATCTGCTTTCAACAAAGAGTTCCCTGTTTCTATCTTCAAAATACGCGATATCGAGTGAGTGAACATGAAAAGTCAAAATAAAGAGCTTCAAGTTAACCCGAGAAACTTTCAACCGTCTTTGTTGCAAAAAAATTTACATAAATCACGCAAAGGAAAGTCAAAAACTAAAAAAGCGTTGGCAAAAGCTCCAAACTACTATAGAGACCTTTTTCAGCCAATTGAAGGGGTCTTTAGCCGACCTTCATTTGGCGAGTTTCAATTCACTTACTGTGGATACATGATAGCTAACCAGCGTGAGGGTGTTCTCAATATCTATGTACCACAAGAAACAGACTCCCCATTACTAGAGTCACTCGAATCATACGGGTTTTATCTATGTAAAAAGTACCCTATTTCTGTACCCAATAGCTCTAGATCCTCAAGACTTCTTATGAAGCGCTATCTTTCAGAAAAAGTATCAGATCAGCAAGCTGTGGAGACAATAATGCAGTTAAAGATCATGCTAAATGCAGCAATAAAAAAACAACAACAAAGTGAGGATTTAGATATATCGGCAATGCCTAGCCTCAGTCCTACAATATTTAAGTCACTAAAAGATATCGGTATAAATAAGCAATCAGAGTTAAGGAAGGCAGACTTAAATGTTTTGTTCCATAAGATCAAAAGTGGAAACTCGAAGAGCTATAAAGGGGTACGCTTGTTATTTCAGCTACATTGCTTAAGAGAGGATACTCAAGTTCCTTACTTATCTAACGATACCAAACAACGCTTAGTTGATTCTTATAATTTTTTCGCCAAAATTAGAGGATACGCCCCTCTGACTTATATGTTTTACAGCTAGAAAATAACCTTGCATTAGTTTCTTTCGACATGCAATTAAACCATCAGTTACAAGGTAACCAGTCGCTCATTAGGCCTCTATTTATTAGTTAGTTTCAAACAGCAATAGATGTTGAATGTATGTAATTCTCCACAAAACATATGGTGACGTTAGCTAGGTATCGTTCACCATACTACAAGTGCTGATTCCCTCATTAACTCTATATTTTAAATCCTTCGATTCTAGTTTCCTTTACCTCTACTGTTAGCTTGGGGTGTGGTAACTGTCCTCTAGCCAGCATTTGAATAGGATTTCCTGTTCGTTTTGTAGTGGTTTCTTTATTACTTTTTTCATACGCTACTTTGGGTGATATTGAAGACTCCCAGTAAAGAAGGTCTACTGGAAGAGCGCATAGAAATTGTAGAGGTTTCCGTGTCTTGAACTCACCGTGAACTAAGCGCCTTTGTGCATATGAGTAAATTAGATCCTTTTCTGCACGAGTGGTGGCCACATAGAATAGCCTAAGCTCTTCATGAACATTGTCTTTCTCATTACCTTTGAAGTGTGCTTCTTCTTCGCAGCCAATGACATATACACGCTTAAACTCTAAGCCCTTACTAGCGTGTTCTGTCATTAACTGAACCGCACTAGCCCCTTGCTCACCAGAATCCACCAGCATGTTAAGTTCTTTGATACAATCATGTAAGTGTCCATGAACCTCAGTGAAAGCAAAAAGGCGCTTTGTTAAGGTAATGACGTTTTGCTCTCTTTTATTAACTTCTGAGATTACTTCTGCTGTCATCTCTTGAGTTTTATACTTCTTCTTAGCGTTATCTATAATTTTGGGTT
This sequence comes from Vibrio sp. 397, assembly GCF_033339395.1. Lineage (NCBI taxonomy): Bacteria > Pseudomonadati > Pseudomonadota > Gammaproteobacteria > Vibrionales > Vibrionaceae > Vibrio > Vibrio sp. 397. The sequence continues at coordinate 16,221 of NZ_JAWOUN010000009.1, forward strand.
TGAACAGCTCGACCCAGATTTGATGCAAACCTTCCTCTAAGCCAGAAAGTACTTCTCCCCACTTATTTCTCAGTTCAGAATCACTAAGTTCATAGTTATTTATTTTTGCTAAGTCAGTGATTGAACCGCATTCGAACAATGCTTCTTTGATAATTGAGTGGCACTCCAACAAAGAGGCAAATCCAAGCTTTCTATCTTGAGATTTTACAGTTCCATACGTGGTCATGTACTTACAGTATTCAATAACTGTTAGGTTTTTATCAATGAGCTTTTGGCGCATAGTTACGCCCTTAGTTTTAAGGCTTGCTGCATCAATGACACGTGAAGCAGCCATAACATCCTTCTCATTAGCACAGAAACGTAGGAATGCACTCCAGTCCTTTACTTCTTTACTATCAAAGAAATCCTTGTCGCCAACAACTCGGTATTCTACCCCATGCTCAATAAGTTGAGCTTCAATTGGGTCTTTGATTACTTTTGAACGATACAGAATGGCAATTTCTTCTGGTTTTAATTCACCAGATTCGATAGCCTGTTTAATCTCATTGGCTGTCGTAATTGCCTCATCCTTGTCATTGGCAAATTGTCGGGCAATTGGCTTATCACCCTGAATATTTGCCATTGCTATCATATGTCCGTCTGTAACCTTTTGGTCTTCATGCATTAAGTCAGCAATAGCATTGGCCACATTTACAACTTGTTCAGTTGATCGAAAGTTCTCTCCCATCTGAACAATCTTCATGTCTCCGAATTCTTTTTGAGCATTTAGTAACTGACCGACATCTGCAGCCCTGAAAGCATAAATACTTTGTTTTTCATCACCAACCATAGTTAGGTTATTGCCTTGACCAACAATAAGTTTTAACAATAAGCCTTGGACTGGGTTAGCATCCTGATGCTCATCGGCAAGTACTGCTTTAAACTGGTTTTGCAACCAGGTTCTAAAACCTACATCATGTGTGAGAATTTTTACCGCATGGACGAGAATGTGGTCGTAATCAATAGCATTCAGCTCAATCATTCGTCTGTAGTAGACCTTCCAGATACAAACGCAATGGCTTAACAAGGCTTTCTCATCAAAAGTCAGATTTGGGTTGGTTTTGGACTGGTGCTCGAACTCAGACTTAGGACCACGACCATAGGACAAGGATAGCCCCATGAAGTTTTGAACATACTTTGCACCACCGTGCTCTTTTAAGAACTCATAGTCTGAGTTCGATAATGTTTTCTTAGCTGACTCATTTATTAGTGTAAGGGACTCAGTTTCATCCAAGATAACTAAGTCACTCGATGTATAACCGCACTTTACAAAATATGGGTGTTGCTTTTTGATGGCAGGTTTTATGACTTGGTTTAGTGCAAAGGAGTGCCAGTTACAGATAACAGCTTGATAAGCTTTGATACCTATACGTAAGTAAAGACGCTCTAACATTTCCGCAGCAGCTTTCTTGGTAAAGGTTATGGCACAAAGTCGACAGGGTTCCAAGCCTGACTCAATGAATGTCGCGGCCTTCTCCACAATAACGCGAGTCTTACCACTACCTGCCCCCGCATTAATCATGCAAGGTACTCCAGTCGTGTTGACTCCTTCATACTGACTCGCGGTTAATTTCATTCTCATCCCTCCCATTTAAGTGTTTATATATGGTATTTTAATTCAACCTCAAAGTCAACTTTAGTCTATTGTTTTTTGTTGCTAAATGATATATTTCATTTAACGGAGGATTGCGTCTATGTTTGAATTTTTGGGTGTAACAGCAGCTGACGGTCTTGAGCAACTTAAAGAACCGGAAAGGTCTTATTACGAATATGTAATAGAGCATGGCGACACGGGGCTGTACAAAGCCATGCCGTGGAAAAGTAAACGAGATTTACTTCTTACTTACAAAGGTGAGATTGAAGAGTGTACTTTAATCTCTAGCAAGCTAAACAATATACATCCTAAATACATACGTACAATCATGAGAAGCGAGAATGGTTGGCCAGGAGCTGACCAGAAAGCCAAGAACGGTTCTGGTGATTTAGGAATAATACAAGTTAACCCTAAGGTTTGGGATCAAGAGTTTCGTAAGCTTGGTGTGACTATAAACTGGGAAGACGTCAGAGATGATGTATGTGCAAATCTATTTATTGGTGGTGTCATTCTGGCCAGAAGATTAAACGCAACGAATGACATTTTTAAAGGCCTCGCTAACTACCATCGATATGCAACTTCAGACAATAAATATTTTCATTACTCGTACCGCCTGAAAGCAATGAAGCACTTTGCTGATATTGAATCTGAGTATGGTCGTTGGATTTCTCACCGAATACACGCAGTCAATAAACTAGGAGAATAGCCATGTGGGTCGCTATTGCAGAGAAGTCTTCTCAAGCTGAAAAGATCGCATCAGCTTTGAATCTTAGAAAGCAAGGTGGATTATATTCAGGCTTCTACAAAGGGCAAGAACTGATCCTTTGGTATGCCGCAGGTCACTTCCTCGAACTGTCTCCCCCTACAGAGCAAATACAGAACTTCAGTTGGAACGATCCTCGTACTCACGAACGCATCCCTCGCAAGGTTCCTTATAAAGTTTGTCCGGACATACCAGCTCGTGACGGATACCCGGCAAGAAAACCAGGAGAGCGAATCCAATTACTTAAACAGTATGTCGACAAAGCGACTTTAGTCATTGGTGCTACAGACCCAGACCGAGAAGGTGAAGTCATATACCGTAGCATTTTAGATTTCCTTAAATACGATGGCCCATTAAAACGAGTTTGGTTAACAAAGGGGTTATCCAAGGATGCAATACAAACCTCTTTCGATGAAATGGTCGATGCATCTCAATACTACGGCGAATATTTAGCTGGGTCTAGTCGTCGTATGGCAGATTACGCAGCCATGGTTCTAACTGCCACCTACACTTATTACTCAAGAAGGGGAATGCTTGGAAAGTACCTAGGCTCAGGGGATAAGAAAAGCTCAACGACATCTGTTGGTCGAGTTCAGTCGACTGTTGTAGGTTTTACTTACCATCGTCATCAAGAAAGAGCAAACTTTAAATCTGTAACTCACTTTCGTCCGGTACCGCTGATCAGGTGTAACGGCGCTGTAAGTTTTGAAGGCCGATACCTTCCAGAGATAAAAGACTCCGACTATGACTCCCCTATCCCTGGCGTAAAGTGGGATGAAAAAAATCTAGCATCCAAAATATCGCCTGATATGTCTGAGGAAGAAGTCGAGGAGTTAACCATAAACAATAGACCTAAACCTCTTTATATCGACAAATCTATTATGATGGATTTTACGGAAAGGCTTAAGCAAGCGAGCATATTGGATTTAGATATAAATGAAAGTATGGCGACTTCTGCCCCACCAAAGCCTTTATCACTGACCAAACTACAGAGTCTGATTAGCAACGCTAGTGCCACTGATGTCCTCAATGCAGCACAACGCCTATACGATTCTGGTTTTATCACTTACCCAAGAGGTGAAGAACAAGAGATTTCTGACAAAGATTACAATCCTAGGGATATTGCCGACAAATGTACTCAACTAGCAAAATGGGACCAATTTGGCCAAGCCGCCCTTAAAGTCGCTGCCATTCAAACGGGACAAGACGATACCTGCGCAAGTTTCAAACCAAGCTGCTATACGCCAGGAGATAAAATACACGATGCTCTAGCTCCTGTTGTTATACCTAAACCAGGAGAGCTACAGGGGCTAGCTCTTCAGGTCTTTGAAGAAATTACGTCGCATTACTTGCAAGCACATTTGCCTCCATCAAAATATTTAGTTCAAGAAGGGGTTTTAAAATTCGATACCCATGGGCTTTTTGGAGAACCGGTATCTAGTTTCAAGATCACAAAGCGATCTTGTATAGAAACTGGGTGGGAACATTACTTTAAAGGTAAAGAGACCGTCCAAACTATCAGCTTAAACGATTTAGACAAAAGCAATGTTTCAATTCCAGATGTTGAGCTAAAGGAGTCTACTACAACTAAGCCCCCTCTCTTCACTGAGGCCTCACTACTTTTTGCGATGTACCATGCGGCAAAATTCGAGCCTAATCCTATTCTTAGGAATTCACTCAAAGAATCAAAAGGCATTGGGACACCAGCTACTAGGCCAACTCAAATCGCAACTATCTTAATGCGTGAGTTCGTAGCGTATACTAGCAAGGGTAAAAACCCTTCGATTGATATCACCCCAAAAGGGATTGAATTGTATAAGGCACTACCTGATTCATATAAAAGCCCTGGTACTACTGCCAAATGGGAACTCAAACTTTCTGACATGAGTAAACTCCCTCAACGAGAAGCAGAAGCAGCGTCTCTGGAATTTATAAACACTCAAATTGAAAATACTGAAAAGCTAATAGGTTTCCTGAATAAAAACCTGTTTGATAAAACACCAAGAGACGGTGTGAATCCTAACATGCCACTTTCAAACCAAACCAAAGATAAACTTCAGAAGCGTTGTAAAGGGCTCGGACTACCAATGCCCAGACAGGCCTTAGCAAGTGAGGCTAAAGCGAGGCAATGGCTACGAGAGCACCCTTGGTTGGTAACTGACGCTATGCGAAGAAAGATTTCACAAATATGCTCTTTCAAAAAGATCCAGCCGCCAGCGCTTAAAATGACTGACTTTGGTAAAGCTCTAGAATTTATAAAAGCTCACGAAGATGATGTCCCAAGTACTCCATCTAAAAAGTTTCTTGATTACGCAAAACAGTTGGAATCGAAGACTGGCCTGAAAATTCCTTCTCAAGCGATTAGTAACGCCAAATTACTATCTAAATATGTAGAAGAGGCAAAACGTATTAAGAAACCAAGTAAAAAGACTATTGCTGCTATTAACGAGCTGGCCAAAAAGCTAAACGTTAGGGTTCCTGCTAGTGAATTAGAAAATGACGAAAGAGCAAAAAACATACTTAGCCGTATGAAAGCAATGATTGCTACAGCATCAAAATAAGGGGTTCAAGTAGATATGATGAATGATATTCTCGAAAAGTATAATATTCTCGAAAAGTATAAACAGGCGTTCCTAACTTCTGACTTTTATAATGACCAAAAAGTTTTAGCACCGGATGATTTAGTCCCGATGATAAGAGGGTTTCTCCATGCTAATGGGGAAGATTTATTAGTGGACAATCACACTAATATCTCTGCGTTCGCCAAGTCAGTCTTTGCGGAGACCAACCAGGAAAAGTTCGAAAGCTTCTTAACCGAACTAAAGTTACTTGTAGACGAGCTTAATTTAGACTTTAGAGGTTCTGCCGACATACCTAACTATGACAATCTCTCTATTACGCTTAGCTTCGACACAGCAAGCGAAGACCAGATTGATAGATTGATCCGTTTCGTCAGAAATAACCTCACGAATAATTTCCGAGCATCAGGCCAATACCCTTTAGCTGTATGGAAAGCTTTCATTATCTCCTCAGATTGCTGGTCGGTAGAGTTCCGATTCTCACCGAGATGGGAATTTAAAGAAGATATCCAAGGATAGAAGATTTAGAGTTAATGGTGTTAAATGCTGGAGGACATTATCAGTATTGGCAAATCAACTAACTAGGAAGATCTATGCACAAGGTGACTACGATATTAAAAACAAACATTGGGAACGTGGAAGGTTACTTAGATGAGAGCGGTAGCCTGTTTATTCTGAACCCGGCTAAGATTGAAAATCGCAAGCTTGCTCACTTCCTCCCAACACCTTCGCAACGTTCAAAAGATGATGTGGAACAAAACCCGAATAACTACCTAAAGGTCGAGGAACCGAGTGAGTTCGCAGGGGTTTGGGAAGTGAGTGGACCAAATGTAGGAAAAGGGGATGCGTTAAGAACTTATCCTTTTATGTTTAAAAGAGTGAGCCCCCCATCTGAAGGTAGTTAATACGGCACAACTATATTTTGGGTGGTTTCTTAATTGTCAAGATAAATATTTTTAGGTGCGGTTATTTCTAAATCGAATTAACAAACCGTAATTTGGACTTATAGACAGGGTCTTATTCAGTTAGTTAGTGTTCACTGACTGATATTTTGAATTTTGCTTTTTATCCACAAATGATCCTCGAACTGCACCTTGATAAACTTTTTTTATCGCACTATCTTGATACCCGTGAGCTCAAGTAGTTCAGTGCATGGAAGCAAATAGTAGCTGTGCTTAGTTTCTTTCGTGATATTAAACTGGAGCTCAAAATCACTTAAACCCCACCATAGGCAGGGTTTAAGAGAGAAGCCAAATCGAGTAGCTGCAACTACTCATTATGGCTGCTGGGTATCATTCTCGACACCTGACACACGAGACTATAGATCACCAGTAGCCTATTTGGCAATTTTCTTGTTCAATAGTTAATGGTGATTAATATGTACCCACAAAGGTTTATCTATCTGATTATGAGAGTATGGAAAGCAATGGTCTCGGTATTCAAACTCAATCCACACATATGTATCAAAGGGTTAATGTATCTAGTCGAGTTTTTTAGAGACTAAACCATTTGTATGTACACACTTCTTAAGGTGTGTACATTATTTAGACAAAAATGTTAAGTCCGTGTGCTCTAACTTCTTATACACATTTGGGTATTGGGCTCGAGAAATCTTTAAGTTTAAAAGACCTTGGGCTATTTCATCACTTTTAAATTCGGAGAGGTCAAGTTTGCTTTGCAAATATCTACCATAATCAAACATTCTATTTACCTTAGCTTGTAATACTCCCAGCTCAACTAGTTGATATTCCGCATCTTCTCTCCAACTAGGCCTACGGCTCGACTGCTTATTCTCATATTCATTTTCTACTCTAGCGGATAAGTACTGAGTCTTACTTAGTATTTTTGCCATTACCAGAACAACATCTATGTCTGCGTTTTCCATGCATTTTGTGAATATGGCTGTTGTATTGGCCAAATCTAGTTTCGGTGGTACAGGCTTCTTACCTGTTCTTTTCGGCATACCTTTCCAAAATTCAATTGATTCGGTGTAGAAGCTAGCCATCTCAGTTGTGTATTTAGTTAAGTCAGACAGAGTTTGAGGTAACAATGCTCTTGCTGCTAAAAGTTGGCTCTCTTGTCGCTGAACAACAAAGATTGAAACTTTTCTGTTACGCGGGGCAGATTGCTACGTGACACTATAGCAAAGAACTGACAATAAAGATCAAAACTCAATTTCACTCAATAGGCCAACTCAAAGCAAGAAGTAACAATAAAGTTCGAAACTTTTCGACGCTTTTTGTCATAGTTTGTCTTTTGCTGTAGCAAGCTTTTGCCCCTTTCCTTCTTAGAGAAAAAACCGTTCAAATACTGTTAATTAGATTTTCCCTACGAAAACTAATCTGGATGGTCGGTTCGAGCGTTTAAAAACAGAAGCCAGTGAAAGGAAAATTCTCACTGGCTTTGTCGTAGTATTGTGGTTCGAAATACACCTGACTTGTAATAGTTGGCGTCTTTAGCATTAGGTCTGGCTATCGTTTTGTATCTTTGTTCCAAGCGACTTTTTGCCAAGCTCCTCCCTCACGCCACACAATCCCCTCAGAACGACGCCAACAAGACTCATCATTGTTTCCGTTAGGCCACGTGTTTCGCTCCGCAATCATTACCCACATTGGTTCTATGTCAAACTTGCTAACATAGTCATGAAGAGTTTCATCATCAATAACTACTGCAGTTTGATGCTCAAAAGGCTCTTGAGCTTGTATTACAACATCACCATGTATGTTTAACCATTTGCTTGGCTCACTTTGAGACAACGAAAGTTCAAGTTCATCGGCAAACCATTTTTGTGGCATATAATTCGAAAAACCATCAGGAAGAGATTTGTCTAAATGACTTTCCCAATGGTAGTTAACTGTAGGTATTGCAAATGTACATTCTTCAGGCCCGTTCCAAAGAGAGTCTGAAAACTTTTCAGATTCCCACGTATTGCGCCAATATGCTTCGCGAAGGTACGGACCGTCAGTAAACTCCCTCGGTTTAAAAGAGTCAACATCAATACTTTCATTCTCTCTAAGAAACTCGGCTAGCTTTCTCACACTTCCTTTTTTAAGAAATACGCAATAAAGGAATCTGAATTCTTCATATCGCATTCCATGCATGCCGACTCTACGACCTTGATATTTTTCGCTAGAACAATTGAATTCATACAGCACACTCCACGCCTTATTATTTTCATCAATCCTAGAGAGCTTCTCAATCATCGTCAGCGTCGGATCTTCTTCAAAAGGCCACTGCTTCAAATTCTCTTCTGTAACTTCGGGAAGCTCGATAATTGGCTCTACCATCCATTTTTCAAGGTGGAGGTCTTGTTTTACGGGAGGTAATATAGTTGGTTCAATATTTCGTCGAAAGTCATGATGGCTATATCGATAAATACACGGCTTTTCAGCTCCCCATCCGCCTTCAAGAAACCAGTAGTTGTCAGCTAATCGGGCTTGAATTTCGTCTAAAGCAATTCTTTGGTATTTTTTACCTATCCGCTCTAGGTCATTTTCATGTCTTGAGTTACTAGTACCATATCCATCTCTAGGAAAAAGATCTGAGTTCCAACCAAGTTCATAGGCTCTTTTAGTGATCCATAATCTGCATTGTTGTATATCAACCGAATCAAACTCCTCGTAGCCACCATCACGAAGGTAGTCCAACGAAAGTCTTTTCCTCTCGTCTTCACTTAATAAGCTTTCTAAGCGGTGGCGAGCATTAACTATTGCTTCTTCTAGAGCTGTAGCTTCCGTTTTGACAGCCTCATTCTCTGGTTGAGCAAAAAATATAGCTTGAAAATAATTGGGACTGGATGCTTTTTCAAACTCCTCTAGAGCGTCGACGCGCTCAGTGAAGGGATGTATCACTTCCTCTAAAAAAACTCGCTTTAGTTCTTTCTTCGAAACTGGTTTTGGACTACTAAGGGGAGTAGTTAAAAAATTTCGCACACGACCTGGGATACTGTATTTCCCATAGTCCCCCCACTCACTTGAAGCAGAACTAAATATTTCTTTGCCTCCTCTTTCTTCAGCAATTTTCTCTACTTCATCTTCAGTCAGACCAAATATTGGAGGTTCAGAGCCTAGAGGGTGATAGCAGTCTTCTAGGTTAATACCTTCACTCAATGCGTGCTTGCTATTTGCAAGTTCAATTATCCCCAATGCATAGTCTCTAGTAAGTAGTGCTACCGGTGGCTGTTTGTCTGCAAAAACTTTGGCGAAGACTTCATGCGAGTAAACATTTAGACGTTCAGAGCTTTGATCGATGCAACAAGCTCCAAAGGCTGCTGCATAGAGTCGCTCTATAACATACGGATCATCGCAATCGTGCAACTTTTCGAGCAGGAAGGTAAATATGTTTGAGTTTACTAAAAATAGCGTCGTTAGTGCTTTGGTCGCTTGGTCACGCAATGTCTGGTTAGACGAAGATAAGGACCATACCAAAACTAATGACGCTAACTCCAAATGTTTTAAATCTGCAGTGCGACTATGCTTTGATAACGCCCATGAGACAATTCTTTCAACTTGATTGAGTTCTTCTCGCGACGCCCAATTAATCCAACGTGTCCAATGACTATCTCTTTCTGGCATTTGCCATTGCTTCAGACGTTCATGAAGGCGAAGAGCGTTAAAAGGATGGTCAATAGTCATTGAAACTTCCAAGAGTAACCCTAGAGGCTCAACATTGTAGCCATCTAATCGGTTCAGTAATTCTCGCGAGTCATTCGAAAAGGCATCTGCACTCCTCCACTTGAAGCTTTCCGCAAAGCTCTCCTGCAGTGACTGTTCTCTTTCCCAATGTAATTCCCAATCGGGTAGAGTTTTAGCAAATTCTACCCCGAGTTTCTCTGGGTAGATTGTGGATAGAGCGCTAATCAATCCTGTATATTGATAGTGAAGACCATGGTCTGGCTTCCCATCATAAAATAGGAAATTCAGAGGAAAGCCCGCATCGAAAGCCGTATTTAACTGTTCCCTAGACACTTTCGAAAGCAAGGATGTCGCCATGAGGTGATCTTGGAACCTCTGAAATGAGAAGCGCACTAGTTCTGATGGGGGATTAAAGGGATCATAACATTCCGAATAAGGAGGCGGGTCGCGTCTGAATAAACTTGTTTCTATTAACACCTGTAGCCAAGTTTTTCCTTCTGGCGCAGTTCTACCCTTAAAGCTCTCGTCTGCAATTGCTATCGCATCTTCGACTTCTATGAAATCGCAACCATTCATAGCCATCATACTAGCGACTTGAACAACACATTTTTTAATGGAATTTGAAATGGTAGCTGAGTTTGCTGTTTGTATCCCAGTGCGCCAACTCAACGCATCGAGATACAGGGCCATAGTTTGTGATATTCCGTTCAACCCGCGAGGAAATTCCGTAAGTCCTTTAGCATGCAAAGCCTCACTAGTCGTTTTTAGGAATAATGGATTGTTGAATTCTGGCGATAACCATGGTGTATTGGGCCGAGCTATGCCTTTGGTATCAAGGTATCGAATTGCTGCACGTTCCATCTCCTCCGGAGTGGAAAACCCATTTATCCGATATTTAGGAAGTTTTTCGAGCAAACTATCCGGAACCGCATAAGGAAGATACTCATCACGACAAGAGAAAACTGCTGATAGGTAAGGGTATTTTTGAATCGCGTTAACTATTTCCGGGAGATTACACTTCCAGTAATGTGCACCAACACCCTCGTTGATTGCGTCAAAGAGCAGAATGGTCCGCTCACCTTTACGTTCGCCAGCTGTATTCAGGGGGCCCAAAACATCATCGACTGTTCTACCCTCTAGACCACAAATTCCGCCGAATTGCTCCCAAAATACTGACGTCGAGAAACTCTGGCCTAACACTAGGACTGTTGGTAATCCTGCACTAGTTCGCTGCTCTGCAACTTGCCCTAGAATATGAGACTTTCCCGCACCTGCAGGTCCATAAATTAGAGCGCAGCGTAATGACTCTGCTATAAAGTTAGAATTTCTTAGAATTTCTCTTAATGAAAAGCAAGAGGATGAAAGCTCTTGGAGACGTATACGCACATTTTCAAGTTTGCTTTTATCATCCTCTATCAATATACCTTTATCTACCGAAGCGTACTGTCTTTCAAGTTTCCAAACAGCGTCTTGAAGCCGATCTAAAATACTCGTTGCTACCTCAATGTTCCATTCTTCATTTAAGTCGTGTGTAAACGAACCTTTAAGCTGAACAAGTTCCTGCCATGTCTCATTTGCAATTAAAAGTGTGTCGGCATCTGATGCAAGATCTGCTGAAGAGAACTCTATAGTGGGAACTCTTGATTCCTCAAGCTCATTGAATGCGCCTATCAACTGCTCAGTCGTGCTTGGACCTCGAGCTATGGTGTCAAACAAAGATTCAACCGAGACTTCTACGTGATCGTGAGGATTGAAACGGTCATCTAACGCTCGTTTCGCAGTATTAACTTGGTCTTCAAACCAAGAATCGTTTAGTACATCACCTCCAAACCAAAACTTGATCAATGCGGCATTCTCTTTTCGAAGGAGCATTTCTTTTAGAGTAGTTTCGGACCAAAGCTCGAATTCAATGTCAATTGACTTTTCTTCTGCCCAACCTTTCCACTTATTTACTCGCTCATCCCACTTTTCTCGCTGAGATTTACCTTTCGTCCCTCTAGGTGGAGTTAAGTCTTTTGGTATTGCGAAAATATAAGTTTGAAGTTCAGGGTGTACCTTTAACGCTTGTTCTACCGACTCATCCATTTGACTCCATTGGGAGTCACCAATCGAAGTGAAATACTTTGCTTGATAACCAATTTTCCTTCCATTGTTTAGAATCCAAAGAGCCTCTACACCTCCATCTCCTCCACAACCATCATTCGGTTGGAATTCAAGACCATTTTTAGGGTTCTCTCGACGAGCAAGCACACAAATTAGATCTTCAAAGGACTCTCTAGGCCCTTTGTTGAACGCATTTATAGAAGAAAAATCAATCAAGTTTGTATGTCCTTTTCCTGTCTGGAAGGTTGCGAAATTGGGGTTTGAAAGATAACAACTAGGAAAGAATAATATATCAAACAACTAGAATACTTTGTTGACGTAATTCAAACATCCAATCAATGACTTACACCTCATTAATAGGAGTAAAACTCAGGTCTAACCGTCTTGACTCGTTTATGCCCCAAAGCTTGCCAGCCAAAGATTTAGGACAAATTTCTTTTGTCATAAATTGACCAACTTTTTCTAGTGGATGATTATGTACTTAGTTTGATACGAAGTTGTAGCTCGATTCAGAAACGGTAAGTCCAATTATTTTGTATATGGAGACAAAGTGAAACAGTTAAAAGTAAACACGCTTCATGAACTGCAAGAGTTAATTGCCACGTATGGCGAGGCGGTACTTTTCAGGGGGCAGCTTGAACATTACGGTGAGCCTAGTCATCCTTCTGTTATAGCCTCATTTGACCGCAGAGTTTGCGTTCCTTCTGAAGCCGTAAAGTGGATGAGTTATGCCAGTAAAGTTCTTGAGGTCCTTATTGGTGACCATGTTAAAGATATTAGTTATGTACAAGCACTTTTACAGCATTATGGATGGAGATCATTTTATATTGATTGCTCATCCAGCCCAGCCGTGAGCGCATGGTTTGCTAGTCATAAGTACACTGAGTCACTAGGCATCGATATGTGTGAAGATTGTGGTGAAAACTTTCTCTGGGAGCGCAAGAAGTTTGCGCAGTATAATTTTGAAGAGGGTGACGGGCATCTTTATATAATTGATAAATCAATCGCAAAAGAAGTAGGACTTGTAGATTTGTCTACATTAACACTTAGTGGAACTTTTCTCCGAACAGATGCGCAAAAAGCATGGCTGTTAGGACCGACTTTAGGGAAACCGATACCCAAGGAGTGTTTTGTTGCTCATATTACAGCGAGTAGGAGCATCTTTCGGGACTATGCAAGCTTACACGATTTAACAAACACTGATTCTTTGTTTCCGCCAGCTTCAAAAGATCCAATTTTGAAAGCACTACTAGAGTTGCCGTGGCGAGAAATAAAGTCGCTCCGTGATCCAGAGTTTTCGGTTCCAGTCTTTCAGCGAGCACTTGAATTGCCAGAATATCAAAACAGTTTTGAAAAAATCGCTTCACCTACAACTGCTTTTTACCGAGGTCAGACGATAAGTGAAATGTTCGATTCATTAGAGTCTCGCTATGGATTACTGACTGGTGGTGAAATTATTTCTGCATCAGAATTAATTCTTTTCGGAAGTGCTGATACAAACACACCATTGAATTTTCCTAAAATCGAAAAAAAGCTTGAAGGGAATAACTACCTAGCATTTGAAATAGATGAAATCGTTAAACATCCTAATGTGGGAGATAACATTATTTATCAAAAAGGGGTTGGTATAATTTCTCACTCATCGGAACTTTTTGAAGTTTGCGCATTAGTCGTTATGCATCCTGGTATTGAAATGACCAATGCTGGATTTAGTCCAGGCTGGTTCTATCGTAGAAAGTCGAGTGGTTTATGGGAACGGGAATATCATGAATATGAATGCGACTGTGGTAACGAGAATATACATAATCGTAATATTTCTGCACTGCACATCGCTGAAGAGCTTTTAACGTTGTAAGGGGAATAGTTTACATGGACCATGAAATTACCAATTACGTAATGGCTTATTAAAGTTCGCCACGAGTATCGAGTTTTCCCTACATGAAGTAATTCGTGGTTTGCTAAATTAAGTAAATACTCTAAATTGATTCTGTCCAAAAACGATTCTGAGATTAAATATCCTTTATAAGGAGCAGTGCTTATCCTGTAAGCACTGCTCCTTATAAAGTTTCAATCTTTAATGTAAAAGTGGCGAACTTTATCGTCAGAGTTTCGATCTTTGTTGTCCACCGACATCTCTCGATTCTTTTCTTCGTGATATTTAGCCGCATAAACCGCCAATAAGCTTGCTGTAAAAGCAATCATTGCTGCATTCAGAGTTTGCCAATGAGACCAAACTTCTTGGACATATGACCAATTTCCACCACCATCAAACCATGGCTTTAATATCATCATCACGAAATACACCCCAATCAAAATACAACCAAAGGTAGAAAAGTATACTCTTACAAAAGTATCCAAGAGAGTTTTGGGAGACCCCATTCTTTTCTGTATTGAGCTAAGAAATTCAGTACTGATACCGATAACTTTGCGAAGATAATTGGCCCCATCACGAAGCTTCTCTACCCCAGATAGTTCTTTATCCATGTTGTACCACTCCTAGTAAACAATTTTTTAAAGCTTAAGGTTACCAAATTGTACTCGTTTCTATGCATAATGAGCGCGATACTCAACCACAGTCAACTAAGAGGTTCATAGTTTCGTGTCTATGCTCTAGATAGCCGATTAGGTTGAGGAGCTCTCGGAAGGAATTAGACCAAGCGTAAGTAGTAAGCTTACGCTTGTTAGAAGAGTTCTTAGTGAGGATTAGAGACGTTCTTGGTCAATGAGTTGCTCTAACGTATTTCAAATGTATTCCCGTAGGAGTGATATTGGTTAAATCTCGGCTATATACATACCCATACTTTTGTAAGAGATCAATTGAGTGATACGTCCAGCCAGCGGCAAAGGCTACACCAGCCAAGGCAAAATAAACACAGATTTTATTAGCTAGCTGCATTGCACTTTGAGAGTAAATTTCATTGATTTTTTTCCCGCACAACATAGCTTTTGGGGCCATAAAAAAAATACAACCTAACGCCCCTAATAATCCAATCGGCACCCACAGAGTTAGAACGGATAGCTGAACAGTGTCTGCTTTATTCAGTAGTTCAAGATAGTCTCTATAGACTACATAAGATGGATAGCCCCAACAAATTATCCCAAACAAAAGAACAAAGATACCAGCCAAACGTAATCTTGTTTTATGTGACATTCTCAAGCATCCTTACGACTTGATTAGAAACTTTGTATTCACCCCAAACAACCTCAATTAAGACATATGTTGCTGTAACAAATAGCGCACCAACCATTACGGGAGCTCCCAGAGCTGCCGTAGCAAATAACAGAACTTCACCAGCTGCTGTTTGCAACATGAATTTGAACATATCGGCACCTACATTGCCAAACCAATCCACTAAGTGATAGTCGTCTTTAAAAACTAAGTCGCTGGTGGCTAGACTAGCGGACACCACAAAGGTTAAGGCACCCGCACCTTTGAAGTTTGCAGTTCTAGATTGAGGACTAAAGCCTGCTTGCACCGACTTAAATGAATTTAGAGGGTACTTCTTACCATTCATATTAAGCCGAGTACCATTGACAAACGCATGCCGTAGCACTTTGCCATTCTCGTTTGTCCCTGAAAATGCGACAAATAATTTACCTCGGCTTTCTACCAAATCAGCTTTAACGCCTAGATCGCCAAACTGTTTAGCAATTGATATCGCATTAAACATAGGCTCTGTGTGATTGAACCAAGACTTAACGGTGTTAATGCTCAAGGCGATAGCAGCGACATCCTTACCAGACTCCAGCCAAACGTTATGTAATATTTTATGTGCATCCTCTAAATCTGTAATTAACACATGCTGGTGGTTTTTAGCCATTTCATCCCCAAGTGAACACTGTAATCCTATTGAGTCACTGAGAAGCTGAGGAGCATTCAATCCTAGAGAAGTAGGTCCTAACCCTGCTTTTTCTCTATCTCTAAGAACCCTCTCACGATTTTCCATCGCTTGCTGAAGGAGTTAATTCAGCTCTACGCTCTCGTTGCTGACGAGCGAAGAGCTCTTTTGTGGTTTCCGGCTTTCTTCTGGGGTAACAGGGGCAGATTCATATCTCATAGGATCATACTTACACTATAAAAATATGATTATATCAATATTTTCAATACGTTATCATTATCAACAATGCCGATCTACGCTTTAACTGCCAGAAAAGCCATTATGGCTAGTTAAATGTTCACATTGAAACCTAAATCACATCAACTTGAACTCAAGTAGAAAGCTTTTAAAGAATAGTTCCCAAATTGGTATGTAATTTATGATATCGATACTATTCATCTCAGACCACTGAGTTGCTTTAATGTGAACTGGAAACAGCATCAAAACTTTACTATTAAAACTAAGAGTCTATTGTAAGGCTTCCAGACCTTTTATTAACTTATAACTAGGTACTTATAAATAATGAAGATTCTCAGCTTTATAACCAAAATCTTTATAAGAGAAAATCAATTAAGTTCCCAAAAGTTTTCAGCTTCACGTGACTTGAATGAACTTGCATTCCGTGCCCAGCAAAACTATCGAGCTAATCCGGATAAGCTCGCAAATAGAAGAAATATAACAGCAATTGTGAACGCATTTCATGCACTCCATTCAAACTTAGCAGCTCAGCCTCACGACAATTATTTCTTTGGTAATTTAATCAAAGACCATAAAAATGGTTATACCAGCATGGATACAGCAGTCAGTTTAACTCTTGACCTTATCAATGAACCTAAAGCACTTTTCTCATCACAATGTGAATATTTTTCAAGGAACTTAGAAGTCATCCTAAGAGATTACTCATTCACAAGTCCACCTGAGAAAATTATATCCCCTTACCTAAACGAAATAAGTGATGTGGCATACGGAGGCATTTAACATCTCCCTAGGCTAACTATAAGCTAAATTGCTTGCATGTAGATGGTGTAGTCGGAACTATTCCCTCATCTCTAATTTCCCGACATAGTTCCTCTACACCTTTAACAAACGCCATGTACCACCCTGAGCCATTATTAAACAGTTTGCTAAGTGTAGTAATCGCTGTAAAACACAGATTCTGCGCCTTGGTGGGCTAAATGCCAGTTTTTCCAATGCTCCCTTTCGGCTTCAACTTGTTCTCTATCTACAACCCTAGGGAGCAACAACTCGATGCCTCCCCTTTCTTCATGGGATATTACGCAGTTATGGCAATTCTCGACTATCATTCGGTTAATTTTATGTGTTTGGTCTCGCGTAAGTTTTGTACCTCTTGGAATTGGAGGAGAAACTCCAACTTGTGTATACAGCAAATGCCTTGGTCCCAGTGGTAAAATGACCTCACTGTTTGGATTTGCCCAGCCACCATTAAAATCATAATTTTTGCTATCTTCATAATTTAACCGTACCACTGGATTGTCTGACGTATACCAACTCATCCCCTCAGCAGGAAGGAGTATGGTCCACTTGTTTCTATGTAGTTGATCAGCAACAGTGGTAAGGACATGTTTTATAGACCACAACCAAGAAGCTCTTCCAACCAAAGATGTAACTTTTACTACAAACTCACCCTTAGCATTGTCTATGATCTCCACTCTTAAGGGTAAGCTATCATGGTAACGAGCCTTCCCATCAGGCTTATAACCCGGAGGTATTTTTGATTTAACCTCTTTAAGGACATCTTTGACCACTTCATTAAGTGCCACTTCATTGAAACGCTCTAAATGCTCTAGGTAACGCTTTGGAGTCCGTAAGTCCTGAAGTGCAACGAAGTTAGCTAATTTCTTATAATCATTCCTTGTAAGCTTCTCATTGCGAGCTACTTTCTCAATCGACTTACTGGCAGGAAATTCATACTTAGAATCGAACCAATTTTCTAATATATCATCTGGGCTACCGTTTTGAGTGTTTACATACAAATATTTATGGTAACCGATCGCTGATGGATAGTAGTCCTTCCATAATGGCACATTCTCGTGTTGAACAACTTTCCTATAGTGGAATACCTTACCCTGCTCGTTGCACCAATTTTTTAGATACATCTCAGGTAAAAAGTGATTGTCTTTTTTTACACTCAATGAAGCCTCCATTTTCTCTTTTAACGCTGCATTATGGTGCTACAAAACCTTACCGTACCACCGGGCTTATACCTTACTACTCGAATCTATAGTGCAATTACAGTGTCTCTCCATGCTCATGAATCGTATACTCAAAAACCTATGGTTCACAGATGTGCACCAGGCCATCTAACCATCCCAATAGCTCATGCTCTTCCTTACATTGCACCAGTACATAGCTGGATATATAATTACTGTATATACATACAGCAGTCAGACGTGTTTTTAAAATGGGTGTTTTACAAATATTTGATCAGTCAATAAATTGCGGCATAACAGGCTTTGAAGACCCAACAAGCGGGAGTGTCCGTAAATCCCTGTCATTGTCAAAACAGCTAGTTCATCATCCTAGCGCAACCAAATTAACTGTTGCTCATCAAGATGTACCTTACTTCGGTATTTCAGATGGCGATTACCTGCTTGTTGACTCAAGCCTTCAACCTGAAGCAAACGACTGTATTTTGGTTGAATACCTTGGCGAAAACGCTCTTGTGTCATTTCAAGAGATACAAAAGCAAGAAGATATTGTAGTTCAAGGCGTTGTATCTGCTCGTTTTCATTGGTACAGAAAAGGCTATTCGATACCTATTCATAACTCATTGAAAGAGTTCGACCTTCATGAGTTATTAATACCTCCTGAGCAACAACATACATGTGTATTGATGCGTGCAAACGGTAAGTCTATGTTACCAATCATTGATAACGGAGATTTGCTACTCCTTAACCGCAGCCTCTCATTTAAAGAAGATCATCCCGTTATCATGGCTTTAAATGGTGAATTGGTATGTAAGAGGTTGAACAAAAGACTGAAAAAAGCATACAGCGACAACCCAAAGTTCAGATCTGTTTATCTATCATCAAGTGACGAAATTCGCATTTACGGCTGTGTCTCTATGGCTATCCGAATTTACCGGAGAGAACTTCGTGGCCGATAAATCATTCGCACTAATAGACGGAACAGGATTTTATGCGCACAGTAGTGCTCAATTTCATCCTGGTTTAAAAGGGAAACCAGTACTCGTGTCAGCAGGCCAAGGTATTAGTATTGCCGGAGCAAATATAAAGGAATTTGGGATACCCAAGTTCTCTCCTATTTGGGAAATCGACTCTAAAGTTGCCATGCATCATGGCGCAATATTTAAGTGTAATTTTAATACCTTAGGGCAGATATCTAGGAACTTTAAGCAATCACTTATAGATGTTTCCGAGGGGCTACCCATTTTTCATTACAGCGTCGATGAATCTTGGGTGGAGACTACGGAGCTACTGAAGAATGGCATTGACCTGGAACGCGAAGCTTGGCGTTGGCGTGAACACATTTGGAAAACAACGGGTGTTCCTACAGGAGTCGGGATTGGTCCTAGTTTAACTCTTTCAAAACTGGCTTCGTTTGCAGCCAAAAAACTTCAGGGTAGTAACGGTGTATTTGTCATTAGTAAAGACAATTTGATTCAGACATTAGAAAAGGTACCTGTTTCAGAGGTTTGGAACGTAGGCAGGAAGCTATCTAAACACTTTTCTCATATGGGCATTTATAGCGCGTTAGATTTAGCTCGCCAAGATCCTAAAAAAATGCAAAAAGCCTTTTCGATTTCCGTCGCCAACACGATCCATGAGTTAAATGCCACACCTGTCTACAATTGGAACGACACACGACCTAAGAAGCAACGAATTTGGTCCACCAGCTCATACCGGGACCGTTTACAATCAAGGGAGTCCATAATGTCGGAATTATCTCTTCACCTTGCAGAGGCATTTTTTAAATTACGAGCGCAAAAATCAGAAGCCCTGGCTATAACAGCATTTGTGTCCACATCCATACATGACGATCCTCAGGAGCAGTTTAAGGCTAGCCGGAGCATACACTTCAGTTACGGTGTATGCGATACCTCTGTAGGTCTAAAGACTTTGAGAGCTATTCAGGGTGACCTTATTCCTACTCAACCGACAAAAACGCGCATTTATAAGGTTGGAGTTGGCCTTACTAGTTTAATCGACGCAGAACACAAGCAAGCAGATCTATTTGAACCAGAGGTTAATAACCATAAATTAAGCAAAGCAATCGACTGCATTAATTCGCGCTTTGGGAAAGGGACAATAGAATTTGGAGCACGTACAAAGCGGTACTCAGAGCGACCAGGGAATGTAAAGTTGCTAGAGCTGGAGAATTATTTCAGCGATTTTAATGAGCTACTTGAGGTTAAGTGTATTTGAATGTATTGGGTTGTGTGAATTAGTGAGAATGCAATCTGTCAGTTTGGTCTCCTGAGGGAGATAAAATCTGAAAAATCTGAAAAATCTGAAAAATCTGAAAAATCTGAAAAATCTGACAGATTGTTTATATTGCTATAGGAGAGGAATAAAGTTTCATACTAATTCCTACTACAAAGTCTGAGTCACGCTACAACTTAGTAATAAAGTATCATA
Organism: Vibrio sp. 397; assembly: GCF_033339395.1. Taxonomy (NCBI): domain Bacteria; kingdom Pseudomonadati; phylum Pseudomonadota; class Gammaproteobacteria; order Vibrionales; family Vibrionaceae; genus Vibrio; species Vibrio sp. 397. Next base: position 36,430 of record NZ_JAWOUN010000009.1, read on the forward strand.
ATGGTTGTCTTGAGCATCCACAGATTGAGCGGTCCCATTTAAACACGTTTCTGGACAGAAGTTTGCCAGTGATTTTACTAAATTAGTAATTCATGAATAACTTTATGTATCGAAAAGCCGCTTAGTGAAGTGTCCAGTCTGGCTGGAGCAGATTAGTCGAGCAGTTCATCCTTTTCTTTCGCTTGAAGTTGCGTCTGATATTCTTTGAAAGTGGTGAGATTACCGATAATCCCCGCGAGCGGGGTTCTCAAATCATGAGATACGGAAAGCAAAATTTGGTGGCGCAGTTGAACTTGTTCTAGCGCATTTTGTTGGCGTCGATATCGCTCAGCGAGCTGACTGGTAGTAAAGGCAACCACAATAAAAACAAGTAAGTTGATGATGTCATCTAAGTGGAACATCTGAAGCGAATATCGAGGCGTGGTAAAGAGGAAGTTAAAACTGACGGCTTCGGCAATCGCAGCCACATAAGCTATTTGTGAGTGACATTGAAGGGCAATCACAACGATAGAAAGCTGGAGTATCAGCAACACCGCAATGGTTGAGCCTAACCAGTGATCAAGTCCTAAAGATACGACAAGTGCAAGAACAAACACCGATGCCGATAAGAGATAACGCTTCTGTAGCCAACTCATTGCCATATAAGTCATTTGAAAGAAAATCTTAACAGCGACTCTATCAGATGCGCAGTCAGGGTTCGCGTAAAAAAAGCGTAAAAAAATGGCGAAATCTAGAGGCGTTATATCCAATCAGAGGAAGTCACAAACAGCATCATAACTTCCTCGACTTATGTATTGGTTAAGGTTTTGCAGAGCCTTCATCAACCCACTTCATGTTCAGATCTCTCTGCGGGAAAGGGATGGTTAGCCCCGCCGCTTCGATATTCGGTTTCACTTGCTTCTGCACCGCCCAATAGGTTTCCCAGTATTTGTCCGTCGGACACCAGGCGCGAAGTTGGAGGTTCACTGAACTATCGGCCAGCATGTGAACAATCACTTGAGGCTCAGGATCTTTAAGGATATGTGGCTGGGACAACGCCAACTCTTTAAGCACATTCAATCCGATTTCTACTGAATCTTGGTAAGAGATGCCAACCGTGATATCCATACGACGTTTGTTGTTTCGGCTAAAATTACGAATGGTTGAATTCCAAACCGCACTGTTCGGACTAGAGATGTAGAGACCGTCCGCTGTCTCGAACACAGAAGTGAATAGACCAATATCGACCACGCTACCAGAGTAGCTTCCGAATTCGACGAACTCGCCTTTTTTGATTGGCTTCAGAAATAAAATCATGATACCTGCGGCAATGTTACTCAGTGTGTCTTTCAGAGCTAGGCCAATCGCTAAACCCGCTGCACCGACTAAGGCAACCAAGCTGGCAGTATTCACACCAAAGAGGTCTAGAACAATGACCAACGCGACTAAATAAACCGCATAAGACGCGACTTGAGAAAGCAAGCGAGCGATAATTTCATCCCCACCGCTGACTTTCTCTGTTGCTTTAAATACCCCGCGCTTGACGAGCTTGGATACCACAGAAGCCAAGATAAAAATAAAAATCGTCAAGAGCGCATTTTGCAAGATCTGCATAATGAGTGCCTGATGAGTATCGTAAAAACCAGCGATATGTTCCATGGTTACTCCTCTATCTCTTTTTGTACGGATTGATAATGGTTACTACGTGAATCAATAAGTTCACCGTTCAGTATTTGTCTATTACAGCGCTCCATAGATGAGATAACCATTGTACCCCAAATAACACAACAACAGAACAGCGCCTTCACTGCGAGAAATCGTCTGTGATTTGCCAAAACGAGCGGCGGTCAACAGCAGTAATCCCGTGACAAAAAGCATCGATGTCCAGTCACGCCAGAAGACTTCAGCACCAATATTGGCAATAGGTTCAATGGTACCAGCAATACCGATGACGGCTAAGGAGTTAAACATATTTGAGCCGACCACATTACCCACAGCTATATCATGCTCGCCTTTACGAGCTGCCACGATGGATGCTGCTAATTCGGGTAAGGACGTTCCTAAGGCAACAATAGTTAGGCCAATCAATAAATCGCTGACACCGAGTTGTTGTGCGATTTCCACCGCTCCCCACACCAAAATACGCGAGCTGATAATCAGTAACACTAACCCTGTAATCAGCCAGAAAATGGATGACTTCAGTGACATACTTTGGCTAGATAGTTCGTCGTCCATCTCTTGTTCTAAGTGGTCTCCCTTTGAGCGTAATGCGCTCCAGATTGACCAACCAATCAAAAGCATGAATCCACCAATCAACGCCCAGGCTTCTAATGTGCTGATATGGTGATTCCACAGCATTGCGCCAATGACAAGCGTGACGACCAAAAGGATGGGAAGTTCTTTACGGATGATGCTTGAATGTACAGCAATCGGTGCAATGATCGCGGTTACACCGAGTATTAAGGTAATGTTGACAATGTTCGAACCGACAGCATTTCCGAGCGCCAGAGCAGGGTTGCCATCCATAGCCGCCATAGCCGAAACCACCATTTCAGGTGCAGATGTACCGAATCCGACGACCAACATACCAATCAATAAAGGTGGCATTCCTGCGTAGTTGGCACTAGCGGCTGCGCCTTCAACAAATTTATCTGCACTCCAGACAAGCAGTGCAAAGCCAGCGATAATCGCGAGTGAAGCTAATAGCATGTTTAATCCCTATTAAATAACGTAAAAGTATAGAATAACGGCCAAAATTAATCGGTAGATGACATAAGGCATCATCCCAAATTGATTCAGGAATTTGAGGAAGTAGTGGATCGCAAGTATTGCGGTGAGAAAAGAGGTAACGCTACCAATTAAAAGTGCCAGCCAATCTACGGTTACCGAACTATCCATCGCTACTTCAGCGATTTTGGCTGCTGCCGCGAGAGCAGTAATCGGTATTGCAAGCAAAAAGGACAGGCGAGAAGCTGCTTGTCGATTAAATCCTAGTATCAATGCTGCGGTGATGGTTACACCTGAACGAGAGGTGCCAGGGATTAAGGCTAATGCTTGCGCACACCCGACAATCAGTACATCTCTCCAACCGAGAGATTCTAACTCTCTAACTTTTCGACCAAAGATATCGGCTAAACCCAGCATCACGCCATAAGCTACGGTTGTAAACAGAATAACCATAACAGAGCGAAGCTGGTCATCGATTAAGTCAAGAAGAAATAACCCAGCTAATGCCGCAGGAAAGGTTCCCCACAAAATCGCCCAGGCTAAGCGACTGTTGGCGGAGGAATATTGACGTTGAGTGATCGATTTACCCCATTCAGTGATCAATAGAGCAATATCTCGTCGAAAGTAGACGAGCACGGCGAGCAGCGTACCGATATGAGTGGCGAGATCGAAGCTAACTCCCTGATCGACTACACCAAGGAAGGTCGGCATTAAGATCAAATGAGCAGAGCTAGAAATGGGGAGAAACTCGGTAATTCCTTGCACTATCCCTAAAAACAAAGCGTACCATGCATCCACAGCAGGTTTCCTTTTGTCATCTCGGGCAGGCAACAACAAAAGCAAAATAGCAATCCTGCCCGCATCGCTATTTTGCTTAAGTCTTGCCAGAACATGTTGAACGTGAATACCACAAGCATAAGGCTTGGAGACTGTTGATATTCACTCCACTACTAATCAGTAGTGGAAGGCTACTCCCTTAAACGAGCTGAATTGTAACTAACAAATACGATTTATATCAAATGTTAAATAAATAAGTTGAAATAAGAAAAATTGGGCTGAGAGTTTGTGTGCGAGTTTTTGCTCTAACTAACAATACACAGTTTCACAATCCATCAGAGATAAGTTTTGTGAGGGCTACGCATAGTACAGTTGACAGTAATGCTCTTTGCCGCAAAGAAGGAATGGGGCAAAACCGTCTTAGAACTATTACATACACAACGTGCCCACTACGAATGTGTTCACGGGTAAAAACACCATATGTATCGCTTCAACTAAACAGGTACCGTACACAAAGACCACAGCCAACACCGACCAACTTCTTGGATTTATATCCAACTTTTTGGCTCGATAAACAAAAAATTGTATCGGCGTATACTACTATCATCCTACCTGGCTGATTTTGCAGAAGAAAGTTCATGGCATGCTTACTGCTTATTGCCGTGATAACTAGTATTCACTTTAGGTATTTGTGTGTCCTATAAAGTTCTTCCACTGTCGGAAGTAATGTCTCATGAATTTGGATTGATAGAGGGCAACTTCCATAATATTTCGGAAGCGGATATCGCCTCTGCTATTCCTTCACATCTTACTTTTGAACAGCTAAAGCAGCATCTCTACGAAGGCAATCTCGTACTCGTGAGTGATACGCCTCAAACTCCCGCTCTACTTAGTTACAACGACCCAATAGGTCCTAAAACTTGGAGGCTGAACTCTGAGGTTATCCCAGCATTCTCTGATGATGCCGCTAATAATTTATTAGCAAAAACGAAAATCACCAGAACAACGGGAGGATACAGCTCTTGTCTAGGGGAAACCTCGACGCTCGAACGAGTTTACACGCCGCAGCCAATCGCAACCGAAAGTGAAGAGGAAATCACCAAGGAATTTGAGTACAGCTTCGAAGTTGGCTGCTCGGATGCCACCATAAAGAAAATGGTGCACAGTGACTTTGCTTTAGCGAAAACTGAAAAAGAGAACGCGTTAACTCGCTGGGAACAAACCAATACCGAGCAAGGCACCCGCTACACAGCGTTATGTGTATTTGATGAGCCAAAGCGTTTAAATATCCACATCGCTGATGACAATCTCGGGCTGACGCCACAGGAAGCCGTCACACTAAAAAAAGTCGGCAGCCATAAAGCTGAGGAAGGTTTTATACCTGTTGTCCCTGCAGTGCGATTGGGCGAACGTTTAGGTTTGCCTACTGAAGGCTATTACTACCACTTTAATGATGGTGAACTTGTCCAAGAATACAAAATTCTTGGGGAAGAAAAATGGGCGTTTTACGCTACGCAATCGACACAAGACAAGCTCAATGACGAGCGTGGTTTTACTAAAGACCAAAGCGCTATTTTGGTGTATTGGAAATTAGCCGATCAAATCATCGAAAATCAATACATCATTTATCTTGAGCGACAAATCACGCGTGAAGAGCTCGATAATCTCAGTGAAGATTGGCTGTGTGAAAACGGGATAAAGTTGGATATCCCCGCATTGTTTAATGCGGTCAAACAGCCGGAAGAAGCGCGCTCAGAAGGTAACAACGATGAGACGCAAGCGGAACAAACCGCAGCGACGCACACCGTAACGGTAGGGGAAGACTGGCAAAGCATCGCTGAACTATATGGTATGGGAGCTAAAGCCTTGCTCTTGCTTAACCCAGTGTTTGAGGCCGACCCTCTGTCACTTGCGGTAGGTGATGAAATTATTGTTGCTGAGAAACAGCAACAACAAGCACCGGACAAAAAGAATACCTTTCCGCCGCTGCGCCCACAAACTTACAACAACATCCGCAACAGTCATTATCAGCACAGTGATCCATTGCTCGGGTTGACCAAATATAGAGCCATTAACACTGCCGATTGCATAGAAGGCGATGTGGTAATCCTCAATTTAAAAGACGCCACAAGCTCGCTCGTGTTCGCTAAATCCTGCACCAGACCAGAGGGATGTATTGAAATTGGCGACCAACAAGAGTCAATAAGTAACTTTGGTCCTTGGTCATTCTTCTTTGCACAAGCCAATGCAAACCCAGCTGCTGTCATACCCGCCATTCAAGCGACACAAGCACAAATGGCTATGGGCAGTTCCGCAGCTGTCGCCGGTTCCCCAGAGCAAATGCAGCAAACCCAAACCGCAGCGATGCAGTTAGATAAACTGGCCGGCACATTGAAAGACAAAATCGTCGAGGGCTACCGCTGGCAGGTCGAAGGTATTGGCGCTTTGTTTGCCATGCAGCAAAGCTTATTTGGCGATAACACCCAATACACAGACCAAGATTTACGCCAAGTAACCACGGCGCAAAGCCGCGTTCGTGTCCACATTACCGAGCCCCAAGATGGCGAGTTTTATCCGCACGTACAGGGCTATCATGTAGATGACACACGAATCCCCATCAAATATGTGAAACAAGGGAACAATGGTCAGTTGTCCGTTGCGATTGAAGAGAACGGACCAACCATATATTGGACTCCAGAAGAAAACGGTGAAGCAAGTTGGCAAACTACCCCCGATCATAGTGATGGGTTTGAAAAAGACGATATACTGGTCACGCCAATCCACTCGGATAGCGATGCGAACGTCACCGTTACGCCTGCGCCTGAAGAGAAAGACTGGCGTGATGCGATCTTGGTATTCCCTGAAAGCTCAGGCATTGCTCCGCTCTATGTAGTTTACAAAGAAAGACTGAGGGATAAGCCCGGAGTCGTTACTGGTAAGGGCGAAGATATCTTGGGTATCTGGTTAGCTGATGCGGGTAAAGATTTAGGAGCTCCAATACCGTCTCAAATTGCTGATAAGCTAAGAGGAAGTGAGTTCAGTAGCTTTGACGATTTTAGAAGAGTCTTCTGGGGCGAGATTGCCAATGATCCTACTCTATCAAGTCAATTTATACCTGCGAACCTTAAACGGATGATGGATGGCAAAGCTCCTCGAGCAAGGTTTAAGGATACCGTTGGAGGAAGACGTTCTTTCGAACTACACCATGTTGAAGAAATACAACATGGCGGTTCTGTATACGATGTTGACAACTTAAGAGTAAACACCCCCCGTAACCATATTGATATACACAAGAGTTAACGATGGAATTAAAAGACACACTGAGTGCTTATACTGAAGCTGATTTCATAAACTTAATAGATGAGATAATTGAATCAAAGGGCAGCGATGATTATCAAGATAAGTTGCTTGAACACTTCATATTAATTACGGAGCATCCGGCGGGTTCAGACTTAATTTACTACCCAGAGAACCCGGGTGAGGATACGCCTGAAGGGATAGTCAAAATAGTGAAAGATTGGCGTGCTAGTCAGGGACTTCCTTGCTTCAAAGAGTAAAAGCTAAAAGGCGTCACGATGACGCCTTTTCTCATTCCCATTCCTCAACCTGCTCTAAAAACCGCTCAAAATCCTCTTGTGTCAGAACCTTATGGCAGCTCTCGGTGAACTCAATATTTTGTCCATTGCGATTGAAGATAACGTACCAACCATCAATTGGACGCCAGAAAAAACGGTGAAGCAAGTTGGCAAACTCCCGATTCAAGTCAATTTATACCTGCTAACCTTAAACGGACGATGGGTGGCAAAGCTCCTCGAACAAGGTTTAAGGATACCGCTGGGGGAAGACGTTCTTTCTAAATGCACCATGTTGAATAAATACAACATTGTGGTTCTGTGTACGATGTTGACAACTTAAGAGCCCCCGTAATACAACATGAGGATTAACAACGAATAGCATTAGAAGAATGGATTACTTTTAGTAAGGCAAAACCCAATTAACAGGATATGAATGAGTATTTACTCTGTCTTATAATGGGGCAAAGGTGTGTTTGCCGTGATTCAGCGATATCACATCTCTGGACAGAAATGAGCGGGAGTATTAGCTCGCAAGCATCTTCTTCGGATAACTTAAATTTGGGGTAACTATCAACTAGCTTAGTAAGCTCATCACCCACATATCTAAACCTATGTGGCTGATGCGATAGAGGAGGTAACCAACTTAGGCTTTTTCAGCATTGTGCCCTACAACTGGGAGTGTAGCCCAAAACAGGGGTAGGCATTGGAAGGGTTAGCTAATAAGCTGCTCTGAAATACCTTTGAATGAGGCAAAACAGGTATCAAAGTCATGCGGCTCTGTGTTGTACACCATTGGAGCAACAAACGCGTCAAAACGTTTACGAAACTCCTCGTTGGATTCTAGCTCTTCTAATCCTAGTTTTAACTCATTGCGCGGATCATCGACAAACTCATGATGTTGATTGCCATATCGCGCCCTGTCTTCTTCCAAAACGGTATCAAACATCGGCTTTAATACGCCCATATCAATCGTATGCTCGGCGCTAATACAGTGAACATCGTAGATATGACGAACCAATGTTTCGTCATCCTTACGCTGTGGATCTCGCTTGACTGACATGGTGCGACGCAACATGGAAAGCACTTTTTCAACCAACGTCGAGTCAATAGATATACACGACATTGTGCTTACTTCGGCAGGTTGATTGTAGCTCTGCGCGACCAGCGATGAAATAGAGCGAGGCTCAACGCCCTGAAGTTCGATTGTCTCGATAAATTCCAGTTTGATATAAGGTCTTAGACACGGTGCTTGATGGTATTGTTGTGGGTACTCTATTTCGATTTCAACATAGCGATAGCTATCACGTACCGTTTTATCGCTATAATTCAGATAAGTGTGGTCAGCTAACCTCGCTATGAGGTGCTCGACTAACGCTTTGCGAGCTCTTCTCTTCGCACCAGGGCCCTTATCGAGAAACTCCTTAGTTGGAATTAATTTTATGTCGACGTCTTCAGACATTCGCAGAATCTTAATATTGGACTTGGCCAAAGCAGTTCCACCTGAAAAAACAAGCTGGTGGTGCTCACTTTCCACACCTTCCAACATGGCAAGCAGAGACACCACCCAATAGTCCTTTTCCGCGATCGACGGGTTGCCTAACTCAAGGGCATCAGATACTTCAAGAAATTGATTTTTTAGTTTTGATATACTCATTGTCGCTTGTTCAATACTCTGTTACCAACCTTAAGGCTGCGATTGAAATGCTTAGAGTCCCACTTGTACCTGATGGACGCTGGTATTTGAGTGGACTGTCCATTGATACTCTTCAATGACATAGCATCCAGCTCAAAGTCTACACCGCGCATTTTTAGGATCTCACGCATGATTGCGTCAGTACCACCGGGATTCGTAGGCATAGGTTTATTAGTTAAGCTGTTGATTGTTGACTTGGTGTATAAGCCATACCCGATTTTCATCAGCACACCTTTATCCACAAGTTTCTTCAATACACGACCAACCTGGTCATAGCTAGCATAGTTGTCGAAGTCTTTACGTTCGAACACATAGCGTCGAGAGCGCTTTATCTTTTGATAAATAAGATCAGTTGCTGTCATGACTCACCCTCCTACATAGTGCTTGACCCTAGTATACTCGAAGCCCATCGTTATTTGAAACACATACGGCATTCATTTAAGAAAAAATACGACGTGCATATTTTTAATAACAACCTATGAGTATGTTTTTACTTGATTTTTTTTCACTTACAAATTAACGACCTCATTTAAAAAAAATAAGCGACCCAATTCAAAAATAAACCTTTACATTGGTGTAAATGGCTATATAGCGCGTGACTACCGAATGAAGCTCATGTGTGCTCACTGACAGGGAGGAGTTATTGGGAGGAACTGATTGTAGTTGATATGACCGAAGCTATTCATTTGTCTGGTATACTAATTTCAACGTTTAATGCTCATGTTTATGTCGGGCGGCATGATAATGAAACTAATGAATAACTATTGGCTGCTCCTTTCAAAGAGAATGAAACCAATGGAAGTATTGATTTAGCTTAAAAGTCTTAAAGGTGAAAAGATGCAGGACTTTGATTAAGCGGCTCAGTCCGCTTTAGAAATGCTTGAGGCCAAGATTCTGGAATTGTTAGTGAAAGCAGATAAAGATGGATTATCCGAGGCCGAAAGTTTCTACTTTGAAGATTTGCTTCAAGAACGTCACGAGTTAGCAAATGAATTAGAAACCAAATAAGCGGGGAAAAGATGGCTTTGAAAACAAGCAACTAGTGATTCTGATATTTACGCAGCATTACAACATCTAATGTCATTACCTCATACTGTGACTGCAACAATGCCGCAACCTTGGGCTAAACAAACATTTTTGGAATGGTTGAAAGAATCACTCCCCAAAAAGATTCAGTACGGGGATCATTTTGATGTTGCTACTGGTGTTTACGCGCATGTAGTTCCAGTTGGTCACGGTTACTCAAAATGCCCAAATGATGATCGATACTTGATTGTTTTGTCTATTCGGTCAGGTAATACAGATTTAGACCATTTGAACGAAATTAACTGATAAAGGGAAAAAACGTGGATATACATGATTTTACAGGTTTCAAGCTTGAACTTGTTCCTAACTGCTCAGAGTCTCCAATGATCTTGAAGATTGATGGAACAGCGTCCCTTAGCATTGAATTACCATCGACAGGAGAATTTCATATTTTCCCTGCTGATGATGATTCCGATTATCACGTTGTAATGTTCAAAATGAATGGAGCGAAAAATAACCCGCCTGAAGTTAGTTTTCACGTGCTCGCGTCAGAGCTGGAAACATTCAAGAATACTACCGTTCTGCCAGTAATCAGTTAGAGAGGAAAATTCATGGCTATGAATCTAAAAAGTAAAGCAGATGATGGTTGATGTCGAGAACGCAAAGCAAGGGATGCGAGGCTACAAAACTGCCTAGAAGCTTGGGTGGCATGGCTTCGATGATTCAGGTTTGTTTCATTGTTCAGGAAACAATTGTCTATGGATTTACGCTGGTTGCATTGTGACCGTTCTTGGCTCGCTACTCAAATAGTAAAAAGTGGCAGTGAAACTAGGTAACGCTGCCAATTTAGTATGAAACTTTAATGCTCAGTATGAAGCTTTATTCTACTCACACTATTACATAAGAAAAAACCAACTAAGAATTCAACACTTACTGCCTACCAGTACTCTCTTTATAGTCAGGGAACCTTTCCTGATATCGTTTAGCAATAGAATGATTGCTATTGTTTTCTGAGACAGCCCTGCCCCCTTCTAAAAACAAAATGTGCCTCACTGGTATACGTTCTCTGAGTAATTCTTCTAGTTCACTAAAATCGAAACGTTTCCCTAATTTACATTTGCAAACCGTACGTACTAAGCTCCCCATTTTGGAAACCCTTTGCTTCTCTAGAGCAAGGGTATCAATATCATTATCACTCCAAACGTTCGGATTAGGAGGAATATCATTATGGTAGTATGCAAGATAATGGAGAATACAGGTAGAACCATTAGGATTTCGGTCACCTATAGGTGTACCATTTGGTTTGCTTGAATAAAACTGCTCCCATACAACAAATCCCTGTTTGTTAGGTACTACCTGACGGGCTATTTGAGATGAAAAGTGAGAGGTAGGTGGTTGATAATTAGGTTTCAGATAGTCCCAATTTGGCCGATCACTTTTTGCTTCAAACAAACATAGTTTCCCGACTCCCTTGTCATAATCAATCAATAAAACACAAGCATCAACGCCCCATGCTTGCTCTTCATTTGATTTCAACTTCTGTGAAAATGCAGCTGATTTTAACGGTAGCCTAGCATTAATCCTATTACGAATTTCTGCAGTTAGGACAGATGTATATTCATTTTCACTAGAAATGATACCTATACTAAAATCGGTTCGAAGATCAACATCAACTTGATTGATCAACTTTTCTATCAACTCTCTCGTTTCTCTGTCAAAAAGTGCCATTTACTTACTTCTCCTAATTTACTCATCTCGATAGAATTATGATTAGCGTCTCTTTTTAAAACGGCCTGAGCTACTTCTTTTGTTCTTTTGAAACTCTCTTGCCAGTTCAAAAATGTTTTGTGAGCAACGTCGTACAGAATGAAATGGATGGGATTCTACGAATCGTAACTTGGCTCTTGTGATGGCGACATACATTAGATTCAACTCATCTCGAATTTCGTCTTCTGTACGCTCGATTAATTTCAATTGGTCACAAAAATCATCCCCTAGCACCACCTGGTCAAACTCTAAGCCTTTCGTTCTGTGGCAAGTTCCTACGACAACTTCAGCAGCCTCAATTTTATCCACTTTAGAAAGCTTCAAGTTCTCATAAATATCAAACAAACCAGTATCATATTTAGAGACAAGTCTGAGGATTCTAGCCATATCGATGTTTTTCGTTTTTTTCGCAACTTCTACGAAATCTTCGAATGTAGTAAAATCACGCTTAAAGTCGCGTGAGCGTATTTTATCGTACTGCTCTAGCTTCAAGTAGAGTAAATCAAAGAGCTCGTTAAATGGATAGTTATTAAAACCTCCAGTCCAGTAAATGCTCTTGCCACGTTCGTCAGCTTCTATCGCGACTTCAATCGTTAATACGATCGTACGGTTGATATAGGCTATCTGGAGATTTTCATCTAAATCGTTTTCTGAAGTTAAAACAGACTCGATAATGCCATTATCGGTCCCCTTAAGCCGTTCATGAACACCAAGTTGGTTCAGAAAGGCATTGGCATATGTAGCAACCTGTTCATTGAAGCGAAATGACTGGGTTAATGAGAAAACTTCGGCTCCACTATTTTCTTGAACTTTCAGTGCATCTTCGGCACCGCGATAACGATAAATTTGTTGCGACTCATCACCACATACATAGACTCTCATATTAGTTTGAGCTTTCATAAAAGCTCTCACTGCAGGGTTAAGGTCTTGCCCCTCATCTACAAGTAGCACATCAAAATGCTCGCTCAAATCTACTTGGGCAATAGAGAAACCTTTTAGGTAACCATCGTGCGTCATGGGAACCGGACTTTCCAATAACTGCATTTCATTCCAGATTTGCTTGGCACTAGAAACTAGCTGTTCTTGAATATCCAATGATTTTTTATTTTTGGGGTTGTATGGAGCGTGTTTTTTTTCTATTTCTTGATCTTCACTACAAAAATAGTTTTCTAAAGTAACCATAGTCCCGTTTGCGATGGACCAGTCGCACCTGAGGTGCTTTCTAATCAGCCCCATGCTGAGGTTTTCTGCAAACTTGTGGCGGTAGTATTTTCCTACGAATTGATATGCTAACTGATGGCCAGTGAGTGATAGACAATTGGGAGGTAAATTAGCGGCATCTGCGATCGGACGATTATAAGTAATATAGAGCATTCTTAGCTCTGGATATGCATTCGCGAACAATCTAAATAATGTAGTTTTACCAGTTCCTGCAAGCGCTTTGATCACAGCAAGCCTAACAGGTTTGTATATGACGTTTTGTTGTTCTAACGTTGGTTTCATTTTGCCCCCAAAGCTGTTTTAATATGGTATATTGTGACAGCAAAACAAAAAGCAGTCAACTATCATATATAATAAACCCCGGAAAATATCCAGGGTTTATCAATTAGTTAGATTTCAGTTTCTAGAGATTACATTGGTGAGGTTTTTCGAGATTAGAAACCGTTAGTGGCGTTAATTCATCGCTAAAGCAATGGTACTCATCAACGAAGTTCTTTTCACACATACGGTAGGCAAAGAGCTCATTACCCACATTTGGAAGCATAAGTTTTCCATTTGTAGTGTCTGTAACTAATTCAGCACCTGCCACATCTAATGAATCAAGGCTTGAAACTTTATAAACTTCTATTTTGGTGTTATCGCTAGTGACATGATCATTTAACTTAAACTCCCCCATTGAACAAACATCAATAGAACCACCGAGAGTATCTAAGTAAAACTCTACATCACACTCACCAGCTAGTGGACTTTTTAACGCTACCCCTTCCTCTGACAACTTTCTCATTTGAAGCATTGCCTCATATGCATTCAAAACACCATAGCCGCAATATCCATTGTCACAAGAATAATTAAGAAAACCACTTCCCGCTTCACCGACCACTGGTTTGCCTGTCGATTGTTTAAGAATGGTAATGATTTCTGTAGGAGTTAAATCGGGATTTTCGTTGAGCATTAGTGCAATTGTGCCCGTTACTAGAGGTGTCGAAAGACTCGTTCCAGCCGTTTCGGTGTAGTCCAAAGCTCCATCATTATTCGAATCAACGATTGTCGGCAATGAGAGGCGGTCACCATAAGCAACAATGTCTACGTTAACATCAAAGTTAGAAAACCCAGACTTATATCCATCTAATTGGTTTGAGCCTACTCCGATCACACCGGGACAATCTTTTGGTAACCCTGTTTCATAATTAACGCCTCGATTCCCTTGCGCTGCCACAAAAGTAATCCCCTTATCTTGCGCTACTCGAATCGCGTCTTGAACGTCACCACCACACATTGTGTTCCGCAACGTTAACGACATATTTATAACATCAACTGGCTCTGAAATTAGCGGTACACCAGGAACCTCTTGTCCACTCAGCCACTTGATTGCAGCAGTTAAGTCTTCAACTTTTGCTTCACTACATTTCAGTGCTCGAGCTGCAACCAATTCAACATCAGCTACACCTTTTACGCCATCCCCTTGAGGGTTGGCACCAATTAGTGATGCAACCATATTGCCATGACCTATATCGCAGTGTTCACCACGGTCAGATATCGGTGTGTCAAAATTTGCTGTGTAACCTTCAGTTCCGATAAAACTATATCCATCAACAAAAGGAAGCTCTGGAGTATTTAAAAAGCCTCCATCTATAACACCCACACGTGTCACGTTATTGGTTTTTGCAGTATCTCTGGCCTTAGAAATACTATTCGCCCCTTTAAGTAAGTCTTGGTCTGCCCAATAGGTATTTAACTGTGACTGGTGGTAACCAGTTGAGTCTGACATCGCTAAAGGATCGACTCCTTTAAATAAGATAGGTTCTGCAATGTTCGCATGAGCATAACCTTTAAAAACTGCAGCGCTAATTAGTAGAGATAGGGTGATTTTGTTCATTCTATTTGTCCTTAAATGCTGCAATTGCCGTAAGTAGGGTCAGTTAAATTTTCAACAAACTGAAATTCAGGGTTGAACTTGAAAACTGACAGTTCAGTAAACTGACCGTAGTTCACATTACCTTTAAAGAATGAATAGCCTGTCGAAGAGGCATTGAAATCCACTGCTGGGAGTACACTCAGGCTATTCTCTTTTGCGGCAATCTTGTTCAGATGATCTATGTATTGTTTAGCGCTTGCGTTTAGTTCAGATTCAAAACTTGATAATGGATTAACAAGTAGAGTCTCTATACCACCATTATGCACCTTGCTTACTGCCAACTTGATGTCGTTTAGTTTGTCCAGGTATACCTGCTCATCAAATTCGGGTGTAAATGGGAGCTGACCATGACCCATCAATAAAAAAACCTTTTCATAAGCATGTTGGAGTGATTTTAGCTCCGAAAACTGCTTAATCTCTTCACTGTTATCGATGTACGTTGAAGCGACTTCAAGACGCTCATTAAGACTTGTGTTAACAATATCAAGGCTAAAGTTCGTAGATATTTGCTCGCTGCCATCTTCAAGTGTCAGTGTGAGGCTCAAATCACCTGAAGACTTAAGTAATTCATCTGCTGAAAGAATTAAATTCGATTTATTTACAGACCAATGAATATTTTTTTCATATTCACTTAGAGGAATTTGATTGAGAACCGACTGTGGATCTCTTACAGTAAGAGTGTAGTTATCTGATTTTGAGTTTGTTTCTAATTGGACGGTTATTGACGCCCCATTCTCCACTAGTGATTGAGTTGGATCTGTTACAGTAAGTACAAGTGACTTATCGCCACTACTGCTATTGGTGCCACCACCTTCTCCGCCACCACCACAGCCAGATAGGACTACTAAAATCGAGAGTGCTAAGTAGTTTTTCACTTCAAATCCTTTTTTTTATACGTAAATGACATAGATTAGTTTTCTAAATAAACCAGCGATTTCGCTAGTTTATTGATTGCTCTCAGATTATCCTTATCCAGATTCACGTTTTGAGCTTGCAGTTCAACTTTTGTCGTTAAGTTGAGGACTTAGAATGCTTTTTCATAAGCTTTTCTTTCAAAGCGGGCAATTTTCGCTCAGATGTCTCGTATTCGACAGCTAGTTCCAAGAGCTCATCATTACTAAATCGACTCGTTAACCCAACGATCGCTGCCAAGCCTTTTGACATGGCGCCTTTTTTTCGTGCGTTATCCACAACGCTATTACGAGTACCCAATAATGAATACACCCCTAACTTCGACATACCCAGCTTCAGGAGACGACTCTCCAGAGCATCATAATGCTTCACTTTACAGCGCTGTGACTCTGTAACGCTTAAGATAGGATTGTTTACACTCTGAGATAGAATGTGGATCTGTTGCTCTTTTGGCATTTTCAAAAGAAAATCAACGCATCGAATATGCGATTCCTTTACAGGTTCGTCGGGATTATTTTTGTACTTTTGAATCGCGACTTCATTTGAGCCAAGAAAATAAGCTAATGAGCGTACAGACTGCCCCTTTCTCCGTGATTGCAATTCATCAAAAGGTAATTTGTCTAGATTTTTCTGAAAGTCACTAAATAACATTATGCCTTTATGTTGCGGTTTTCCCGCAACATACCTTAATCTAATTAATCCGAGATAATATCTCTTCAAGAAGGACTTTGTCGTTTTCTAAGGCCTCTGTCGCTGACAATCTGCCCTGCCCAAGCTTAAGGTTTTTGTAAAGGTACCAAGTACCACGTTTGTCTATAATTCGAGCATCTAAGCCTAAATCAAGAACTTCACCGTAGTAATCGAAACCCTTACCAAACAATATTTTGGTTTCAGCTTGTTTAAATGGAGGGGCAAGTTTGTTTTTGACAACCTTAATCCTGGTTTCATTACCCATTGTACAATCGGTGACTTTATAGCTCCCCGTTCTGCGAATATCAATTCGCGTTGTAGCGTAGAACTTTAAAGCATTTCCACCTGTTGTTGTCTCAGGGTTTCCAAAACCACCAATTTTAAAACGAATTTGGTTTATGAAAATAGCCATGGTATTCGTTTTCTTTAGAATACCTGTTAGCTTCCGGCATGCTTGCGACATTAACCTCGAATGAAGGCCCATACTAGCTGCCCCCATCTCTCCTTCTAACTCCATTTTAGGACACATTGCTGCGACACTATCGATAACAATAATGTCTACTGCTCCCGATAGAGCAAGAGTTTCTGCAATAGACAGAGCTTCCTCCGCACTATTTGGCTGCGAAACATACAATTCTTCGCTATTAACGCCAATTAATTTGGCATATCCAGGATCAAGCGCATGCTCAACATCAATGAAGGCACAAATACTTTCTTTCTTTTGTGCTTCAGCAATGACTTCCAATGCCAATGTCGACTTTCCGGAGCTCTCCGGGCCAAAAACTTCATGAATACGACCTCGCGCTAACCCGCCCACTCCTAAAGCTTTATCAAGCTTAGGTGAGCCTGTAGATACGATGTCAAGATTGTTAGTTGTTGCTTCGCCCCCAAGGCTTTGCACAGCACCCTTGCCAAATTGTTTTTCAATTTGCCCTAAAGCAGCAGCAAGAGCCACGCTTTTAGGTGAAGGATTGCTGTTATTGCTAGCTATTGTAACCATAACTACCTCGCTCTGTTTTGTTATATATTATAGTTGAGCAAAGTGTTTGTCAATGGTATTTAATACCATATTAAATCATTTTATAGCTACTGTTTATTTCTGGAATGAGGTACTTCGGTAGGCATATAGGTAAGAATTGTATCCAGATTGATCAGGCTGTCATCTGGCTCCAGATTTCCGGCTTTTGACTCTATCTGACTTGCACTTGCATTATCAATTGGGCTAGGTAATAGCTGAATCCCAAGTACAATGCTAGAACACAGAAACCAAACAATGAGTATCGTCTTTTGCAAATTATCTCTACGCTTGTGCATCTCTAACCCTCCAATTTAATATCATATATTATAGATTGGTTTGTAAATTTTTCTATCTATATTCGGGCTTATATCGATATAGACGCAAAGTTGAGATATAGGGTTGCTCTTCAAACTTACTACGAGCTTTACTAGACCCCAGTCTTTTAGACTTTGGGGTAGACTCAATCGAAACCATAGAACCAATGAGTACCGTTCTCGCTGAATCCATATCGGTAGTTACAACAAATATTGGTAACGAAGCAACTCTTGAATGACTTTTCTCTCCCACTCCTGGTACATATTTAGTGATGTTCGCTTTAATACTTGTTGGACTTGGCGTCCGGTGCACAAGAAACTCCGAATCAGAAATCTCTGCAATTTTCTTAGAAACGATGTCAAAGCTATCAGAACCGTTATCAATGATTTCTTTAGCTAACTCAAGCGCTTCTTCTTTTGAGTATTTCTTTTGGTTACCCCACCCTTTTGATTCGTTATAAAAAACTATTTTTTTAGGTAGCGCCTCTTCTACCACCAGCAAGCGTTCACATTGTTTAAAGTGAACCCTTTGCATGCCTATCTCTGTTAATAATTTTCTTACATAATTCAATGCGGCAGTATTGCTTTTGCATTTACTCGAGGCCTTAGCTTCTTTTACAGCGTCTGAAAATGCCTTTTTGGCATGATTTACTTCTAGTAATTTGGGAACTACATCTTCAGGAATGAAGACCACTCCAGGTAACTGGTTTAACTCTCGTCCTGATTGGTATTCATCGTAAGTGATCGCCGTTATAGCTCTAATGACCGCTTTAATTGGTTTGATGTCAGAGGGATTGTTTAACTGAACGTTAAAGTACGTTTGCTCTAAGGAGTGAGCAAACGCATGAAGTGAGGATTCTAATGACTGAAGTTTTCGTATGACTGGCACACTGTGTAGTGACTTGGACACTCTTCTTCTCTCTCTATCATTTTGGATTGATTTGTTTCAACCCGCTTAGAGCCCCTTTGAGAATAGGTTGCCACCTTATCAAGGAAACCTCTATCGTTAAAAACAAAGTCAACATACTCTTCATACATCGGCAACCCAATTTTATTTTCCCAATATCTATAAGTAACTACTCTACCCCATGGGAAACTTTGGGTTAGTTGGGGCTCACCGAATATCTTAAATAGTTCAGTTTCAGTAGTTAACCCAGGATCAACTAAGTATGCTGGATTATTAGGGATTCTTGTACCACCAGCACCATATTCACCAGTAAAACCAAATACTGGATCAAGACTATCATTTTGAGCACAACCGAAAAGGGAGGCGCTCAACATTACAGCTAACATTAATTTCTTATTCATCATCTTTTCGTTTCGTCATGATATTGAGGGTTTGTTTTACAAAACTAAAATCAGGTACAACTGGCATAAATGCCGCTCTCATATACTGTCGAACTGTTCGATGTATTGAGAACAAGAACCGCCCAATAAAACTATCTATTTCCGATTCATTTAGTTCTTTGTATGTCACCTTAATTTGGAATATTGAGGCGACTACCACGACGCACACTACTGGAATTAACCAGTTAGGAACGAGTGTGTAGTACATATTCAACCCCCAAAAAATAGCCGCTATAACACCAAGTAATGGAAGAAGAGCAATTGCAGCAACCATAGGAAGCCTCCTGTTGTTTTATAATAGGTTACAGCATATACAACTTAAAATCCAATTCCTAAATTCATATCAGTGTCAACCTCTTGTTTAACTTTTTCGTCTACTTGTTTGCACTTGTCTTTTACTGGTCCAGAAAGCTTATTGAGAATTTCATTATTCACAGATGTATCTATAGTGAACTCATTAACTATATTACCAAGCTTGGCTTTAACAACTGCTGGTGGAGTTGGTTCAGCCCTGTCAACAGCTTCTATTTCAGTACTTATGTTAGAATGCAAAGATGGTTTACCTGTCCACGAACTTACCTCAACCTGCCTTAATATCTCAAGAAGGTCCTTGGGGTTTGCAGAGTACGGTAGGCTTAACTGACTACCTTCAAGTTTGGGTTCATTATTATTATCGAAAGTGATATTTAAGAGTTTAATGTGCCCATTGTTCGAGTACTTATGGATAAAGTCTTGTTTAGCTGCAATCTGCACCTCTGTAGATAAATTTCTACCAGCGTCTAAATTCGCTTTATAACCACGATACAGGTCAAACGACTGATGCTCATGTTCAACATAACCTGTTTTTCTAACGACCAAACCTTGATCAATTACTTTACCATCAATGAACTGGTTGAACTCTCCAGCCTTTTTAATCGCGTTTACCAGGAGCTCATCCACATTTAAAGAGGTCTCGGTAACCTTGCCTAATTTCTTGAGAACAGAGTCCCTAAACCCTTGGAGCTTGTTAACCAATGAAACCTTAATAACTGGCTGTATACGATCAATATCTCTTAGATCAATACTTTCAGCCTTCATTGCTAACCATTCTTCCGCAAGGCTACGTCTATCTAGAGGCTTGTTTTCATCAAGGTGCCCATAGTTTTGTTTTATTGTAGCCTTGTCTTCAGTGGAAATGTTTTGCCAAACAGTCTCCATAAGGTCCACATACTCGGAGTTTGTGAACATCTTCTTAAATCCCAAGTGTACCGCTTCATGTGCAATAGTCTTTCGAAGTCCTGACTCATATGCGTTATGTTCACTTTGTAGATTCACATGCATTTCACCATTGTGGGCAACCCCAGCGAGTGTAGAGCTGTAACTTTTCAGATCATTACTAAGAAAGTTCATTGAATCTATCGTTTCATGTACACGAATCTTTAAGTAAGGGTGATTAGCCTGAATCTCTTCAAGAATCTTTATTGATTTGGGGATATCCAGCTCAGGATCTACTTGGGAAGTGGGAGCAGCACCTATTGTTCTTAACGTGTCAGGATTATGTTTTATAAAAGAATGTACAGCTTGAGCTTTACCATCACGCTCGAGCTCACTGTAAAGAATAGTTTTACCTTTAAAGCCTTCCTCCCTCAGCTTCTCTATTGCCAACATTTGATCGATAATTTCAGGCTCAGTTACTGCTTCAGGTAAAATGATTGCTCGAACATCTTTTATGGTCAGTTTTTGAATGGGGTCAGCTTTCTCAGAACCTATTGGCGAAAACCTTGTAGCCTCAGCTAGCTGGTATAATTCATTCGATAAACTATCGCTCAAAGCTTCTTGCGAAACAGGTTTGTTTAGCGATAAAGATTCCACTATTCTACTGAATACATCTTCCTTTGCTTTTGATACATCAATACCTTGGTCCACCGATAACTGGGATACTATCCCTTCAAATTTTTTAATAAGGTCCGCATAATACTCAGATGTATGGTTAGTTGACCCAACAAGCTCACCATCCAGGGTCGCTTGTATTTTACTAAGGTCTTGGTTAGATAAATGTACTAATGCTGCCATCATCTGCGGAATAGTGACATTATTGGAGTTTTCAAGGAAGGCCATAGCTTCATGTTTACTTTTTAGTTCTACACTCGGCTCTAACTTGCATTCTAAGATGTTGTTTAATAACCAAGTATTGAAAGCATCCCTCTCACTGTACTCATCCAACTGCAAATTTAATTGTAATGATAGAGCTTCATGGTCTACTTCTGATTCTTTTGTATATACGTCTAGTAGTTGTTCAAGGTGGTACCTTAAGCCCATTAATTCGTTTCGCGGATCTAATTGTTTGTATAGTGTTGTTGCAGTTTCGTCTAGTAACTCAATACTTTCTTTGGAGTCATCGAGCTGCATCTCATTCATAAACGATAAAACTTGTGATTTAACGGCGCTATCAATTTTGTCATTTAATGATTCCCCTTGCTCTAACAAAAACTGTTTAAAGTCTGGTTCAACGCCCTCAAGCTTTTGAGCAGTAGTGAACTTCAAGTACTCTTCAGCAATTTCTACTAAATCTAAATTCTGAATAAATCTTGCACCGGGTAGATTCTTCTTTGGCAAGTCTGCAAATCTTCCCTGGCTATATTGATAAGCTAAAAGTACTTCTGGTCTTTTACAAAGCTCCAGAGCAGACTCTAAACCATTTTCACTAATAGCGTTTTCTAAATTTGTTGAATCAATACCTAGATTATTTAGTGCTTCGAGCATGCCGGGCCACTCTGAAAGACGCTCCATATCCACAGTGAAGTTCGATATTAATGGGTTGTTTAATTTTCCTTGGGGTGTCCAACAATCAGACTGAGTGATCGTATTTTGAAAATCTACGATTAAATCGATACCTTGATTCGATTCAATGAACTCCTGGAAGGTATTCGTTTCTACCTTAAACCCCTCTCCACTTTTGACTTTATCTAAAAGTGAACTTAGGTTTCCATTTAAACTAAAGCTCGCAATGAGAGAGTTCTCATAACCATTTTCATGAGTCACATCCCAATCTTGCTGTTTCAAATGGTGAAGGGTGTAATAGGTATTGGCCATGCCTTGAGGCACTAGTTTTAAGGTATCTACCATCTCATTTGCTAATGGATGATCAAGGCTTAACTCTTTCCCTTTAATTGAACCATTAGAAAACTCACCGTGTTCCATTAGGTTGTCTACAATACGCTCTCTATCTCGGGTAATGATATAGCTATAAACCATAATTTTAGACCTTGTTATTTATCCGCAAATGACATATTTACTATATTCCATAATCTTTATAAATTCGATTTATTTCAACTCGCGCGTGTGTTAATGTGGTATTTATACTGTGTAATTATCCTTCAGGTACAGCTCATGAAAATCTCAAATTGGCCATCACTCATTAAATGGATTATCTCTGTTGGACCAAAATCAGCCTCTACAAGTCAGCAATATATTACTTCACTGCAAAGTCGTGACCGAGACGCTTGGCGAAAACGAGTATCAAAGTTTAGCCCCAAATGTACTTTTGCTGGTGTTATTAGTGATGCAATGCACGAAAAAAGAGGCGGACTTGTAATTGGTATCGAGACTAAATGTGAAGGCAAGATAAATTTGTTGATCCCTAAAAACAAATGCAACGAAATGGATTTAGCGAAGTCGATACTATCTAATGCATCTATAGTTTCTATCACTTTCACTCCATACATTCATTTTGAGTACGGTCTAATTGGGCTAGTAGAAAGCATAAGTTCTTTATGCCACAACACAGAGAACCAAATATCAATTAAACCTAAACAATTGCCGAAAAATGCAACCTCGACCAACACTACTATCACTCAAAGTGTTCCTCGTTCCACCAATAGCTGGAACAGTTCGAGTGACGAGCAATTGATGAATTACTTGAGTCAAGATATTGGTTTGAGGCAGATAGCTTTACAGATGAACGTAACACCAAAATTCATTACAAATAGAATGCTGCAACTAAGCATAATTGACATTGACCAGTTCGCTGAAATAAAAAGGCAACTGTTAGATTTAGGGTGCTTTCAATAAATGGCTAATGCCACTTGATACCGAAGAGGATTAAACAAGTGGTAGTTTTGTAGAAATATCTATCGTAGAAGCAGCGATCAACAAGTGCTTTGCTTGGTCAAAAACCTCAGGCAAAAACACTATCAAATGAACCAAACAAAGAGGAGCACCAACTTAGTAAATGGTCTCCGAACGGAGCACGGCTTTGAATGTCATATCACGTTTGACCTTGTTTTGACTCACAGCGTTCCGGCGACGGAACGCGATTCAATTCTTGTATAGCGCCAAATGAAAAATTTATATTAGTATCCCCGATGATGATCGTTCAGGCCTTGATATATAGCACTAGCGATTAAATAACCTGTCAATCCAAATACAGACAGAGCATTAGTATGTAGTGCACCATTGAAGTAAGTAGTGATTAGAGATGAAATAAACACCACTACAAAAATTAAAAGCGCTATCTTGAAGCCCCAGTCAACAAAGAAGTCTATTGCAGGACCAAAGCTCAAAGCTAGGTTGTTATTCTCCATTACATTCTCAAGCCTTTTCACAAGCTTCTCCTAGTTTTCTTTATAGGGTTTTCGAATAGATTTTGGCGCTTTGGGTAGCCCGTTAAGCATATCTATATGAGCTTGTTTCTTACTATGCCCTAGCTCAACTTCCTCTGCAATTTGGTAGACTCTTACCTTGCTAAACCCCCACCGATTGGCTAGGTGTGCTGTAGTCCAACCTTTTCGTTTATAGCACTCAATGTATTCGTCTTTAGTCACGGTAACAAGAAACCTATCTTTGTAAAGTATGCTTAACTATATACGTTAAGCATACTTTACTCAACAACTCAAGATTTTTAGTCTTCGCGTTTCACTAATAACATACTAGAATCTGAGTATTCGTTTAGTTTGCACATAGGCCAGCTCTTAATAATTTCGTAATTTTTTCTGTTGATTTCTAAAGGTACTTCTATCATCACATCAATGAAATGTTTACTGTTATATGGAGTAGACTGCCGATGTAATACAATTTCTAACTTATCTTCGCGTGGGATTGCAGTACTTTTTACATAAACACTCGGAGACACAACAGCCTCTACCGCGGTCCGTTCTCTCAAAAATACTAGCAATTGCTCTTTAATGTCGCTCATTATTTTTTCTCTATTTATTAATAACTTAGGGTATACATTGTGTTTCTGTACACTCAGATATCTGACCATATACAGCGACAAAATCAACCTATAGATTCTGTTCGCACTGTATTTGACTTTTTTCATTAGGATTCTGTGATGAAAGCCTCAAATAAAAATGATAGCCTCAACATATCATTGATACCCATTAATTATCATTGACAGTCATCACCTGTTAATTGACAATGTGACTGTCAATTTTATGGAGAGTCACAATGTCATCAGTCACTGAATCCGTTTTGCAGAATTTGGAAAAAGCAAACGAGAGCGTAAGTCGTACCGAGTCAGAACGTCGAGCAAACATCCTTCAGCAATCGAAGGTTGTACTCGATGAACAGTTTGAAGTCAGCAAGGTCATTCTTAATCACTCAGTTCCACAAACCAAAATGAGCAAAATGTGTGGCTGGGACTCTGTCAACACGTTTAAGAAAAAGGAAGAAGATTGGGTGGAGCAAGGCTATCAACCACCTGAAATGATCCGTGGTAAGTATGCGTATTCGCCAGACTATATTCATGAAATTCTCGATTTAGCTGGTAAGCCAAAATGGTCTGATTTTAATCGTGGTACTCATATTATCAATGTACAGAACCAGAAAGGTGGTACAGGTAAGTCCATGACGACTATTAACCTGGCTCAGGCATTAGGTTTACAGCACCTTGAACGTATCCGCATTCTAATCATTGATTTAGATCCACAGGGTTCACTTAAATTGTTCGCTCAATCTAAGGAATACAAACAAAATGATCTGGACCAACTCACTGCCGTTGACATTATGACAGCGGATCTTGAGGGTAAAGATTCTCTATATCAAAATTTCGTGAATTATGGTTTAAGTCATGAGGATATTATTGATGAAGCAATCCTTAATACCTTCTTACCTAATGTTCGAATCATGCCAGCGTTTCCTGAGGATGAGCGATTTTCGTCTTTACATTGGCTCGGAGAAGAAAACCTAATTCCAAGATTAAAAGAACGAGTTATCGACCCTATTCGTAACCAATACGACTTAATCTTTATTGATACAGGACCTCAAATCAACCCGCTTACTTGGAGTGCACTGTACGCTTGTAATGGTTTGTTGGTACCAGTATCTCCAAAGGCTCTCGACTGGAGCTCCACAACTCAATTCTTGGATAATTTACCTAACCAGGTTCGAGCTTTGCCAGAAGGTTCAGAAGGTATTCGTTGGATTAAAATTGCCCGTACCAACGTCGAAGAAGAGAAAGACCGAGATACTGAGCTATCAAATCGTATCAAAGATGAGTACCGTTCCATGGTATTCAATAACTACATCATTCGCTCAAATGCTTTTGATACCGCAGCCAAAAATTATCGAACAGTACTAGATGTCGCTTCTAGCGAAGGTATTTGTATCCCTCGACAGCTACGTGACTCTAAGGACTCAGTAATTGATTTAGCAAATGAGCTTAAAGATCACTTAAAAGATATCGATTTATAAAGAGGGCACCATGTCAAGTCATAGAAGAAATGTCCAAGCTTATACACCAGGTGGTAATCGTACCTCGAAGTTATCATCAGATAGTGTTGCAATCACAACGAAAGAGGAGCAACTCCTTAACGAGGCAGCTCAAGCAGGAGTATCCGAACTAGAAATTGCGGTTGATGGCCAAGAAGTCTTGTTTCAACTGGTCGAAATTCCTTTTGATAAAATTGAAGCCGAAACATTCGTATCAGAGGATAATGTTCGAGATCAATCAATTATGTCTCGGCTGTCAGTTATAGATATTACCAACAAGATCTCTGATAAGGGTCAACTCTATCCCGGTCTTGCTATAAAACACACTGATTCACAAGGGGGTGTCACTTATGAAGTTATTGATGGCTCTCAACGCAGAAGCGGTTGTTTCTACAGTAAGCGCGGTTTTAAGATCTATGCTACAAGTCAAAATATTACACGCGAAAGTAAGCAGTCTTTATCTGAAGTAAGTAATACACATAGACCCATGTCTCTCTATGAGTTAGGTAAGCAATGGCTGAACCTCAAGAAAGAACAAGGTTTGAACAATATTCAGATTGCCACCGAGAAAGGCTATGACAAAAACTTAGTCTCAGCTGGTATAAAAGCGGCAGAGCTACCAAAATGGCTAATAGATGTCATTCCTAGTGTTCCTGATCTAGGAAGACCTTCAATAATTGAATTAGACAAGAAAATAACTAGCCTTTCTGATAAAGAAAAATCAGGCTTTGAAAATTTTTGCTCATCTTTATTAGAAGAGACAGAAAACCTAAGGCTTACAGCATTAAGCGCTAAACACGCCAACGCTCAAATCGTAAAAAAGATTCTGTCATACAGCTATGCCGAGCATGATGAGGATCAAGGGCAAGATGCATTGACAAAGCCAAAGAAACTTAAGAAGAAACTTGATAACGGCTCTGAAGTTCACGTAAAACATGACTCCTTGAAAGGTGAGTTCAGTTTCACAGTTAAAAATATAAGCGATGAGCAAAAGCAGCAGCTTGATCAGCTTTTAGGAGATTGGGGATTATCCATATAGTGTGGCGTTTATCTATCATGCTGAAAAATTGGGCATTTAACTGTTTATAGTGTCATTTTCTTTGAACTAAGCTGTAAACCTGTATATAATTCGCTTCGGAGTTAAATTGCCCCCAAGCGTTTATCTCTGTCCCCCTCTTACGCTTTTGCGTAGGAGGGGGTTCTTTTTTTCAAACCAGAAAATATACAACTCCCCCTCCCCTTATATCTTTACTTGATCAACTCCAAACTTGCGAAAATAAGCTTGTAGCCACAGAATTCTTTAGGCCAGTGTATCCTTTTACTGATATAAGTTACTCTTTTATCAACCTCAATGGCTTGTACTATTTTAAGAGAGTGATGAGAGCAAACCAATGGACTTGTATACTAATCGAACTTCAAAAAATGATTTCATTAAACATGGCATCACAGATCATATAGAAGATGGAATGGACTTATTCATTGCTTCAGCTTTTTTCACAGAGTTTGATGTTATAGATGAGGTCCTTGGAAAAGGATGTAATTTAAAAATCATTGTGCGACTTGGTTTTCCAACCTCACCATCTGCACTAGATAGATTACTAAACAATAATAAGGTTGAAGCTAGGTTCTTCACGACCAACTCATTCCATCCTAAGCTTTACATTTTTGGTGATAAGTCCATCTTGTTGGGTTCAGCGAATCTAACTCGATCCGCCATATATTCTAATCAAGAAGTTATGATTGGCATCCACCCGGAAGATCATAGATTTATAGAACTGCAAGAGTTATTCAGTGAATACTGGCGTGACGCAAAAGTGCTCAATAGAGATGCAGTCAAATGCTATCGGAGTATCTATAACAAGTACTATCATGCAAATAAACTATTAAATGACATGGAACACGATGTCATCGACACCATGGGGGATGTGAACTTCTCGAACATCAATCGCGGTAAAAAGAAAGCATCACAGAAGTCTATTTTCCAAGATACATACCAGCGTTCATATCAAGAATCAGTTAGTGCTTTTAATCGAATAGTAGAAATCTACAAAACCTTCGATAGAAAAGTTAACGGTGACTTAATACCATTAAGATTAGAAATTGACTCATTCTTCAGCTTTGTTCGCGACTTCTATGCCACTCAAGACACTTGGAAGCACCAACCTCTTGGATGGGATGAACAACAACGGTCTAAAACGGCAAAACTTATTAATGAATGGATGAATACAAAATGGGAACATTTTGAGGATCGCATTGTTCCGCATAATTATCCCCTTATAAAAAAAGTCCTCGGTTCAAAGGAAGCAATCATATCAGCTTCAATGATTGATATAGTTGAGGCACTTTGCATTCTGCACTCTTTCCATGACCGGTTTCGCTTCTACAAAGGTGGCCTCAATACATTAAAGGAGAGCTTTATGGGAAGTAATGAAGAACAGAGGGTAAAAAAGACTCTGATATACCTACTATACGGCACTGGAGACCCTGTAACACGTATGGCAAACTGCATATACGATAGTGAGTATAAGTTGAACCAATTCGGAAAATCTAATGTTCAGGAGCTAATTGGATGGATTAACAAAGAAGATTTGCCAGTCATCAACGGTAGGACAACTAAAGTACTAAGATACTTCGGCAACAAAGTTGTTCAAGTAAGTGAGTAACGAAAGTTATAGTTATTGACGCCTCACTTCTGTTGAAATGAGGCAATATGATATCCTAAAAACTACGCTACTTCTTCTACCTCTGCATCGGTCTCAATAAGTCTAATCATTTGCTCATATAAATTAGTCCGCTCAAAGTTCTCCTTTGTATATTTGCTTCGAAGATACTTCTCTACCCCTTTGACAGTTACATTTCTATCTGATGATAATGGTTGCTTAAACACTTGAGCCAGCAACTGGCAAAAGTCATGCCCATTCGCGGTCTGATATATACAATAACCAGCTTGATTTAACTCTACGTATTTATTGTATATGTCGATACAATGAGTTTGTTCTACTCTCGGACTTCTTCTGATTGCAGCTTCGATTAAGATTTGAATGTTTATTGACACATTAAAATCGTTAACCGTCACAGCTTCGCTAGTAAAGTAGTTCATACCTTTGAATCTCACATTCAAATTCAGCAACCTACAAGCGAGTTTTACAAGACCGATTTCATTACAGACGCTCATCAGATTACTCATTAATCTCTGACCAACTTCATCGATCTGCATCGGACCCAGAATATGATTTTGTGTATGTTCAGTTATAAAATCTGTGATAAATTCATCATGAAGCATCATAATTTCTGTATCATGCACGTCCGTCATAAATGTATCGTTGTAAGTCTTTTCTAGTACGTGGTCGAAGTCTGCATCGACTATACCGTAAACTTGATTAGAAATACGAGTCCTCAGCCTATCAACAGCTTCTATGACATCCGCCTTTCCACTTGCTGGAGTGCAGTAAAAGAACTCTGTATTTCTCAACACCATGTTAAACAGAGTAATATCGGAGTCGCCTTCAACAACAAATATAATCCTATTGCCTACGTGGTCAGTTTGGACCTGTAAAAGCAGAGCGCTAAATTTAGTTTCATCGCTACGTTCTCTGGTAGCATCTCTTAAACTCGACATAACTAGTTACTCTTTGCAATCACATGCTTGTCAAAGAGGTCAATTGAACTTTCCCACTCATCACCAATCACATCCGGTGAATGCGTTGTTACTATAAGCTGTGAGTAGTGATTAAACTTTGATATTTGAGAGAACTCATTAAGGAGGTCTTTCTGCCATGAAATGTGTAGAGATACCTCAGGTTCGTCTATCAAAATGATTGCACCATTTTCTGCTTTGAAAATTAGATCAAAGAAAATAGATACTTGGTTCTTCTCGCCTGAAGACAACTTTTCTAAAGGTATATTAGCACCAACATGATTGAAGAATGCGAAGCCGTATTCCGGGTTAACTGCTATAGTTTTAAATGAAAACTTTTTCTTCTCAATTAGCTTCGAGAACTCGCTCAAACGTCCTACAAAGTCTTCATGCAAAGATTCTTCATAGAATATTTCATCCAATTTATCACTCAAGTTAATGGTGTAGTCTGATACAAGGTTTAAGTCATTCAATTCGAGATACTTACTCGACTTTGGTAGCAATCCGAAACGAGTGTAAGGTGCTAACAGGTCTTGTAGGCCAACTATCCTCTCTTTCTGCATGTACGGTAATGCGTTATTTTGAACTTCGTGTGATTCTATTGAAATGCATGAAAATAAGTCATAAACCAACTGGTCAAGCTTGTGCAATTTACTTAGCGCAAACTTCATTTTATCTTCTAGAAACGCTCTTTGCTTTGTAATGATGCTATATGCTTCAGTTTCGTCATTCAGATGTACAGAATGGATAAGAATAGAAAAAGCTTTTCTGTAATCAAATACCTTTTCTTCAGACAAGTTTTGGGTTGAAGGAATGATGATCTTTTTTGTGTCATTAAGAAATGACTCGATCTGCATACCAGATTCTGAGTTGAAGTAACGGACAAGACCAAGATTGGTTTTCAGTTCGAATGTATCAAAACTTATTTTAGATAATTCTTTGTAGTTATTTGAGATAGCATTATGAATCAATTTGAGAAGCATAGTCTTACCATAGCCATTGGGGCCTGTAATAACCACATGATCGGACTCTGGAAGTTCAATGTCATAGTTTAAAAAACCAAACAGATTCTTAACTGTAATTTTTTCTATTCTTAGGAACATTTTGTAGTATTTTTATTGAAAATTATGTCGCATTGTACCATTAGAGGTAATGTCGTAAAGTGCATATTGATTCTGGGTATTTCTGTTTCTGTGGGTTATTCAGTGATTTATGGGTAATGACCAAAGACCAACGTAGCTTGAATAGTAAAGATTTATTAGTCTGAACTCGTTACTTTATCTAGACGATTTATATCCACATTCTTAACCAAAGCATCTGCATCAAATATCAATTGATTTTTTTCATTAACTTTTGGTCTGAATAAAACTAGTACTTTACCAAACTCCCCTTCTGCCTCAGCTGTTAAGGTCGTATTTCCTGAACTATCAACCAAGTAGTTTGTTGAGTCTGAATCCAACCTTCCAATTCGGCCATTCACGTGAATAATTCCAACGTCATAGTCTCTTGATGACAAACTCTCGGAAAAATACTTTTTTAACTCTTCAGGGTTATCCAATATAGATTCAGGGTCATCAACGTACGCACTTGCAACCTTAAGTTCTATATTCTGTTTATTATGAATTGATGTATAATCCGGCCCATTTGGAGTATTTGAAATGCCAGGGCTAACATATAAGCCCACAATTGCCCAAATTGCTGAACATGATGTAACTATTGCTCCTCCACCTTTTGATGAAACCTTGAGATTGTTCCATTCGATTAGTTGCTCCTCTTCCTTTAACGAGGCGCCTCTTTTGAAAATTTTATAACCAAAGTACGCAACGAAAGAACCAATAGAGAAACACAGAAGCATCCCTATACCGTTAAAGACAATAATACCCAATCCTGTCGGAGGACATTAAAGTTTGAAACTTTTCTATTTCCGAAGTGCGTTACTATCGTGGCTAAAAGAACCCAATACTGACAATAAAGATCGACACTTAGATTCAATCAATGTGGCTATCCAACGAAAGTGTGACAACAAAGTTTGAAACTCGCTTTTGGACAGAAATGAGTTAGAGCCGACCAACGGCTCTGTGCCATTTGCGGACGTTGTTAACGCCTAGGTCACATGCTGCGCAAACTAAGGCACGAAGAGTTTGCTAAACTGCCGAAGGCAGAGCAAACCGAGTGACGTGTTAGCAGTCATGTGCACCGACTTGTTAGATTTCATTTAAAGAGTTAATGCCCTGTTCATGTAGTTTATTTAAACCATCTTTCATTGCTTTAACTTGCTCTATTGAATGACCCTGCCAGCTTGATACTTCACCTACAACTTTAAATGAATGGATTGAACGATATGACATAGTTGGATTCCCTGGGAACTTTCTATCCGTTAGGTCAGGATCATTTTCAATTGGACCTGTTGGCTCAACCAAATAAATTCTTTCGCGACCATTACCTAGGGCAAGCTCTGCTCCCCAAATGGCAGCATCTAGTGTAGCTGTCAAAAATATATACTTAGCCTTATTATTTTGTCCAAAATTTGAATTAAACCCTGTTTCTATAAGATCTCCCAATTTAAGATCTGCTTTGGTTCCATGAAAAAACGTTTGAGAAAAAGGTTTTGCATTTTTTTGGGCATTCTCAGTCATATCTTTTTTCCTAGTTATGGTTTTTATACTAAATATTGCGAAATTATAGCTAACATGAAATCTAACGTTTTAGTATTTATTTACACATGAGTGTAAATAAATCATTTGTTGAACGGACGGCGACTTGTGAATCACTGTATTGGAATCATTTATGCTAATGGAATTTGCTTTTTTAAGCCTGAGGATGATTGATGACGTTATCCGATTTATCTTCATCATTGCATTCCATTGTCACTGTCGTTCAGTCGATTAATGGTCTTAATTTACGTTACTTTTCTGGTTAATTGCAAGTGTATTTTTTACACACGCAAGCGCCAGTCTATCAGGCGGCATTCAGTCTAATATTTGCGTAAATGGTTTGACGTCATCATTGTTTAACTTGAATCCAATCCTCTTATCTGTTGCGTTAAGGGGAGCACGATAGCGACGAATATCAATTGCCCTTGATGGCAGTGCGAGCAAACCCAATGCAGTTTGGTTTCCACGTTATCCATGGCGATTTTATCGGTTAAATCACGGCACTGTGCTCGAATGAGGGGGATGCGCTTGTTACGACAAGCATTGGCTAAAAAGCCATAATGGCGAATACGCATAAAGCCTTTAGGCAGGACATGTTGTAAATAGCGCCGAATGAACTCATCCATACTTAAGGTCATGAATTTGGTTTTATTGTTGTCACGATAATCCTTGTAACGAAAGCGCACACGACTGGCGTTATAGTTCACTAATCGTGATTCAGATAAGGCACCTTTGCGGGTATAACGTGCAAGATAGTGCAAGAGTTGATGTGGGTAGACACAGGCTTTGCTGTACACGCACCAAGTGGCGGGTAATGACGGTAGCGCTATGGATTGTGCCTTGAGTGCCGCTATCATTTTACCTCGAAACACAGTGGATAAAGCCTTAACAGGATAGAGATAACCTTTAGTGATAGGTTGCCACTGCGATTGTCGATTGAGGCTACCTGCGGGGATTAAACAATGCACATGAATATGTTGGCTGAGGTTTTGCCCCCAAGTATGCAACACACAAGTCATGCCGAGTTGACCCTGATGACGATGGGCAGCGAATGTCATGAGTGTTTGCCAAAGGCTCTTAAATAAACAGTGATAAAGCACGTTAGGTGCATAGTGTGCGATTAGGTTAAGTTCATGCGGTAAGGTAAACACTAAGTGAAAGTAAGGGCAAGGTAGCAGTGACATCGCTTGTTTGGCAATCCAAGCTTGCGTGGCTTGTCCTTGGCAGCGAGGACAATGCCGGTCTCTGCAACTACAACTAAATTGCTCCTCATGACCACACTGGTCACAACGCCACTGTTGATAACCGAGTTGTCCTGTTCTACACGCCAAGATATGTGCACACACTTGATATTGTTGACGGGTTAATCGGTGCTGTTGTTGGTAATGCGGTAATCCTTGGCTGAGAATATCCGCCAGATGAAGCGGTGGCATGCGTTACTGCAAGTTGGCTAGTAAATCAACGCCCCCATGCCCAAGCTCTGGCAACCAATGCAGATAGCACTCGGTCGTTTTAATGCTGCGATGCCCAAGCTGGTGCTGTAATTGATGCAACGGCATCCCTGCCTCTAATTGATGCGTGGCATAGGCATGGCGTAACTGATGCGCGTTCACTTTATCCTTAAGCCCAAGCTGTGCGGCGATTTTTTTCAGTGCCTTCGCATAGGTGGAGCTACTGAGAGGTTGGGAGGCTAACCAGCGAGAATAGAACAGCCACTCTTTGGGGTGATAGGCTTGCCAGTACACGTGGAGTTGATGCAATACCGTCTCAGGAATCACCACATAACGAGACTGGTTGCCCTTGCCGTGTTCAATAAAGGCCGTTTTACGTTGCCCATCAATCTGTGCCACTTTGAGGTGGGTTAATTCATTTAAGCGTAATCCACAGCCATAACTGAGCATTATCATGGTTTTTAAACGTAAATCTTGGCAATGGTGAATCAGTAAGTGGATATCTTGTCGGCTTAAATATTGGGGTGGCTTATGCCGTTGCTTGGGTAAAGTGATGGCTAATTGCAACGGCCGGTGGAGTATGTGTTTGAATAAGAAGAGGACACTATTAATTTGCACCAATTGGCTCGCTCGGGTTAATCGGCGCACCTCAGGCTCATTAAAATAGTGATTCAATTCCGCATCCGTGACTTGCGCTAAGGATTTACTGAAATAGTTCTCAATGCGCTGTAAGCAACCACAGTAGGTCTCGCGAGTTCGTTGTGAATAGCCCATGAGTTCAATTTCAGTGGCGACTTGTTCAATGAGAGAGTTCATTGTTACCTCCAGATTAATGGGTTAAATCTCAAGGTAAGTGTGGTCGTTGATTGGGATGTTTGCGACTCCGCGCAGCGGCTTAGTTCAACAATTTAATAGTGTGCAAATCGCGCATATTTCTACCACGTAATAGCTCACTTTTCTGGTTCATACGTTTTTATCAAATTAGCTAACCTTTTGCTAGCTATGAAAATATTTGAAAGTTAATGACGTGGTCTAAGGACAAAAATGCGCAAATTGCTCATTTACCTGAATATGGGGGAAGTTTGTTGATTTTGGATATAAAAACGGTATCAGCTGAACATTTTTCACCGTCCGCTGATCGCTCATTTGCGACGCTCGACTAGACTTGTTTTGGGGCATAAATGTGTTGACTCGTTTTTTTGTAAGAGCCTCTTGCAAAATTGGGCAGTGGGATTTGTCCAGCAGCCTGTTGGTCAATTGCGAAACAATTTGCTTCACAAATGAGCTGTCCTGAATTTAGTCAACAGCCTGTTGACCAAATTATTCTTATGAAGGTTTACTGCGTTCTAAACACGTTTAGGAGCAGAAATGAGCCGTTTAAGTAACCTCAAGCCAAAGCTTAATGTAATGAGAATAAGGAAAACGACTATGAACATAAATATTGGCTTGTAGAAATTAAACGGTTCTTCAGTACGGAAAAAGTACTGATAGATACTATCTCCAGCAGCAATGCCTAATGCGATATAGCACTTATCGGCAACTTCCTTTGTCATATATCCTCCTTCGCATATAACGCATTTTATACGGCTTTTCATAGTCCTATCATGCAGCCTTTTCAATCACAGTTCAATTAATAATCAATAGTTTAATGAGATGTTATCGGTATTAGATTGCAAAATGACGTATGATTTTTAAAAAGCTTACTTCGACACTTCCTCGAATAACTACAAGTAAGGCAAACGTACAATCACAAATTGTGAGTAGACTTTCGCGCAGAGAAGGAATGGGGCAAAATCGTCTCAGAGAAGAAGGCAAACTACGACAAATGGCACCGAAAAGTTTCGTACTTTATTGTCATAGTTCTAATCTTTATTGTTCGAGTTTCAAACTTTGTTGTCCACCGACAAATCCTTCCATGGATCTCCCTTATCTTAATTTTACTATTATTTTGTTAATTCATCTAAACAAGCTTAGATCATTCTTGTATCAACAGAGCTCAAACTTAGATTCTTTTTTCTTAGGCTCACCTTACATTCTGTTTACTTATGAACTATTAGTTATTCCGAAAGTATTTATCTGTATTCATTAATTCGTATCGGCAAGTGAGCTTTTTCTAAGGAGTATTTTGTGGCTACCATTCATTCAAACGCATTTGAATTTAATCTCGATGGCTTAACTAATATCAATTTCATAGAACAATCCCACTGTATCACCCATGGTCAACCTTATGATGGAGTCCGTTGCTACAACGCTTGTCACAAGGAGCCAGCAAAATTGGTTGTACTTGCTGGCAGGAAGGGGTCACATGAAGTTTCTAACTGGCTAGTGTCAAATGTAAATTGGCCCAAAGAAAACGGCCTAGGAGGTGCAATAGCAGATACCTATATGGATGACATTCCACGTAAACTCAATTTTGCCATTCGTGGTTGTATCATACTCACCATCTTCGGTATTGAGTACACAATCGAAGACATTGTCCTCGCACAAGGTAAGTCTGGTGCTTACAACAACTGGTGGCTTGGTTCGAGCTCAATGATAAAGATAAAGGCAGAAAACATGACAGATTCATATGCTCAGGAGCTGTCCGAAATGGCCAACAAGTTGATTATGGCAGGACTATCTAAGAGTTTCGCTAGAGCAATCAATGCTATCGGCATTGGAATATACAAATTAACAAAACCACATAAAGTGGGTCGTTGTCTAATTGGGTGCACGAATGACCAATTCGATAAAAGTAAGTCCGTGGTTTTCATAAGTATGAAAAACAGTTCGGCTGATGCAACTATGATGGGTACTTACGCGCTTGATTCTGAAAAATTGTAGTATTTAAAACACTTTAGATTAAGAATATACATTGTATATTCTAATACTTTTTTTTTGAACAACCATGTTGATTAATAGTTAATCAAGAGTTCTGGAACACTATGCCAGATGGATATCTGAGTAATATACACTGTATACTATTTTAACAAATAGCTCCCTTTAAAATATACAGTGTATATTTACAATGTGACATCAATACTGGTCCCATTAGAATATACACTGTATATCACCCCAAAAATTCACATCACTTAAGCGTATTGATTAACTTAATTAAACTATCTGGGTCAGAGGTGTAGAGCGATACCAGCTCCTTTTTACTTAGGTTAGTTAGTATCTTGGCTATCAAATCCTGGTTAGTATTGGTTACTAGGTTCTGAACCTTAAACTCTGAATACCCCATAACCATCGCAACATACAAGTGCCTGTTTTCCTTAAACCACTTCCAATAGGCAGACTTAGAGAAGCCTTCATCTACAAGTCGATCTGGAGCACTAGGCAATCCTAGTTCGGCGTTAACCTCTTTTATGGTTTCCAATTCCACCAGCCTGTTGACAAATAGCTTTAGTTCATCGTAATCATTACAGTAGTTGAATGCATTATCCAACATGAAAGCCTGTTTCGGCTTTGATTTCTGCCACAGTTTTATTGTGCTTTCACTCTGTTTAAACGCTTCAGCTAAGAGAGATAAATCGTTTTTATAGTCATAAGTAAACATAATTGTTTTATAGATTTAATAGTGATTCGAGTAAGGGTTTTGGCGTTACATTTCTTGTAGAACGTTTAGTTACTTTTGTCGTATGCATATTACTATCGACTCGATCAGGAGAAATTGTAACATTCGTATTTACTGGCATTGTACATAAATCCGTTGATAGAGATAGACGCTGTTCGAGTGAAAACTTTGATATTGTTTCACGAAGAGAAAATCTCTTTATATCTTCAATTTGAGCTTTAAACCACTCGAGGGTGATAAGAGCCTCAGATAGGTTTGACTCATATTCTCCCAACCGAGTTAAGTAGTTTTCTACGCTTGGGTTAAATGAAGCTAGAAAATCTTGTTTGTCTAAGTTAATCACATTTGAGGCTGGTGTTTCGATATTACTTAGTCGCGTGTATAGAGCT
Source organism: Vibrio sp. 397 (assembly GCF_033339395.1). Taxonomy (NCBI): domain Bacteria; kingdom Pseudomonadati; phylum Pseudomonadota; class Gammaproteobacteria; order Vibrionales; family Vibrionaceae; genus Vibrio; species Vibrio sp. 397. The sequence goes on from NZ_JAWOUN010000009.1 coordinate 73,768, forward strand.
GCATTCAGATTTCTCAATTCAGTTTTTAGACAAAGATATTCCTCTGAACTTTTATACTTAAAAACATCGTCAAATTTCAAGTTAGATAGGTCTTTAGATACCTTAGCGATTTTTGAAACTGTTTCACTATCAATACTATTAATGGCATTTGAATACACTCCTTTAAGTGCCCAGTTCATCGCAATAGATTGCTCTAGTACTGAAACAACTGAGTTTAGCTGTTCGATTGTAAAGTGTGTAATTTCCTTCTTAATAGATGGCTTAGCATTCAGTTCTGTTAGTTGGTTAGTAGAGAGAGAACTTTTGTAGAACTCTTCAATCGATTTGAACGAGTCTGAGCTTAATAAAGACCAGCACTTTAATGTTCGATGAATCTGAGGCTGATTATCGGTCAAGAATAGTGTGGGATTGTTTAGCTTGACAGTTGATTCACCAAATCGAGCCAGGTATTTCTTCAATCTATCACAGTGATTCCTTAATCTACTCTCACAGCCTTCCAACGGCCTAGACAGTTGCAGCTTTATTTTGTGTCTTATTGCGTTTCTACGCTCCCGAACATGAAGTAATAGCTTAGCTTTATCGATCCTATGCTTTTGCATAGAAACCATAAAAGGCAATTGTTTTAGTTCTGATGCATTCATGTCTTGGTAGTCGAAACAACCAAGTTCTGACAGTAACTCTGTTCTCTTGGCTATGTCGAGGAATGTCGGGTAGTACTTTAACGATATCCTAACGGCCCCTGTCTCTACCATAGAACGTGCCACAGCTCCTAATTGCGTGGACCGTACTGATTGTTTTCTATTAGAGAGAGACAATCTACGTCTTCTTATGTTCTGAATGAGTGCAAGATCATGTTCAGCTTTAATTCTTTCGTAAGGTTGGGTTAAGTGCCACTGACTGAGAGTTCTTTCATTAACTACAATATTTAACTTGTCGCCTAGAGCGGCATTAGGGTCAATATAATGTGCTGGTGTAAAAACATCTTTAACTTCTTCGCCCAAGAGATCGATGTCAGGGTGAAGCACTCTATGATTATCTGCATGCGCATAGTGAAGTCTTGGATTTGTTTCAAGATTATAGAAAGAGAGTCTTGTTGTTCCCTTAGTAAGTTTACCTGATCTAATTTTTGCTACACGTTTTGTGAAATCTAATGAAGGTTTAACTTTTCGAGCCTTTTCCTGGTATTGGATATCAGTAACATGCGATAGATAGGGTATAGAAAGCTTGGTGTTTATCTTTCCACCGCCAAACATAGAACTAAAGGATGCATAAATCACTTTCGTAGCTTCTTGGATAGAACTAAATTCAATGCTACTAATTTGCTCATCAATTTCGTTATACCAATTTAGTGCTTTTTTGTTTGCATAACCCTTAAGTAGACTAGTTTTAAAGTACTCTGAAAATGCACTAGAAGCTTTACGTCCATTACACTCCAACTTGATTACCTTATCAGAGTTACTTGAAATCAAATCAAAGAGTTCAACTCTCTCAGCATTGACCATCACTGAAATCCTTCCTAAGAGATCACAATGTTTAGATCGAGAAGTGTCCTGGCTGATTGGTTCCAGCTTTAAATTATGAGCAATACTCACTTTTACAGGTAACTGTGTTTTAGGGAGGATCTTCGTGGTGCAGTTAAAATCGCTTTCATTCAAATCGCTCGCATCTATTGGACGCTCCCAGTAGCTAAGAAAGGACTTATGATTATCAATAAACCGCACTGGGTCATTGTCAACATTAAGAGTTTTCATTAATACGGCTTCAGGTAATTTCGATGAGTTAATGCTGATTTTTCCATGAATAGATTCGTACTCTGCATTACTTTTAGGATAAGGAATCCAGCCATTACCTCTCAAAAGTTCATTCCAGATAACCAAAGGTCTATAGGGAAGGGCATTTACTCCATCTAGACTCCATCTAAACGAAAGATAAGCAGCATGCTTTTCAGAAAAAATGTTTATTAAGGGTTTCTGGGCCTCTTGAATGTACATATCAAGAAATGCTCTTCTGGCTTTAGCGTTCAAGCTTCTATCATTTTTGATGTCTATAACGCCTTCATGTTGGTCGACGTACCCACTTTTATATAGTCGTTTGAACTCTTCAGCTTTTTTAGATGACTCAATTGAAATTTGAGCAAAATACCTAACCAACTTTTCTAAATACTTTACTTTTAGAACGTTCGGCTGAAATGCTACTCGTTGATATGCTGCAAAATCGATAGCTTTGGCATGCATCATTCTCGCATCCATATTGCAACTCAGCTGAAACATGAAATCTCTAATGCGCAGAACCTCTTCCTGTAAAAACACTTTCCATCGAGTATGTTTAGCTAGTGAGTTTTGGGTTTTATCGTGTTGAACCATTGTGCATAGTGTGCATCCAAATCGACTAGATCCATTGCAACCATTTGAATTCTTTTGTCCTACTGCAATCTCACAGACATCAGAAGAAGCATTCCCATAAATGGCCAAAAGCAGGGCGAAATCAGAAAGGAAGCCGGGAAGGGGAGGGAGCCCAGCTAAACTACGAGTAAGAGGCTTAGCTCCAGAAAGTTCTAAGGAAGTGAAAACCTCTTGGGTAGACCAGTCACGTATTGGAGCGTATAGAAACAGTGGGTAGCCTGTATTTAAGTCAGACTCTTTCATCTCTTTCAATAAATCACTTATAGACTTATCACTGGTTCCCTGAATAACCATATTACCTTTTCGCTTTGTACTCTCGTTGTTTCTTTGCCCTGTAGCGCAAATCACATCAAAACGGGTGTATTGCTGTAGTTCTTCGTCTGATTTAAAGCGGTCCAATAGGTTTTTTAAATATCTTTCGCTAGGAACAATTTTGAGAATAGAGCTGCAGTCACTATTACGTTGTGCATTTGGTATTAGCTTATTACTAGTCAGGTATTTGTTCGCGTACTCTTCATGAAATGACGGAGTGACAATATCGTAGTAAACGTTAATATCGTTATCTTTTGCATAGTCAATAAACTTAGATTTAACCCACCTGGTGTACATAACCATTGGAAGTGATTCCGAAAGAGTGTCAACCGTTGAAACAATTAAGGGGCGAGTTTTTTCGATCCAACCATTTTGAATACAAACTCGATAAGCTTCAGAAGCAGCATTCAAAACTGTGCTGGAGTCTTTACCCATACTGCAAGGAACAAACACTAGCGAATCACTAGATCGCAAAATCGTTATAAACTCTTCTACAACCGCATTGAACTTGAAGCTAACACTCTCGTGCAAAGCCACCAATTCGTTTTCTATTAGGTTTGTTGTTTCAAAAATATTAACCATTGGCTGAACCATTACTAAAGACCGACAACTATATAATACCATATTTAAACACACTTTATAGACTTAAATATACTTAGTGCACTTTTTTGTGCACATATATTGAAGGAGGTGTATTTATATGGTATTTTACTTCTATTCTTTTAGTCATCGGGTCAAGACATGTACACACCAATTTATTCTGAACAAGACCTTCAATTAGTACTCTTCAGAGCTAACGAGGGTATTTGCACGAATGGCATTTCTGTATTTGAGGGGGTAATAACAGGCAAAGAATTTGCTGAGAACTTCACTGAAGAAGAGAGCTCAGATAGTTTAAATGAGTATCAAAAAAGACAGAGAGACCTTGAGAAAGGTCGTGCACAAGGTTTGATTAAGTATTTCGACAATAGGGAGGATACAGTACTCCCTAGCATTACTGTCTTTGTTTCTTCATTAAAACTCCATGAGGAAATATCTATTGGTAACAAAGAAGTCGTCACAGCCACATTAGAAAGTTCATCTGACCGTCTTGTATGTGATGGTCAGAACCGTTTGAATTTGTTTAAGGACAGAGTTACGAATGCTAGTCCTACTCAGTACCATACGCTGGGAGTTAAATTCATTGTTACAAACACGGACACCTTAGAGCCAGTCACTCAAAAGATTAGACAGGTATTTTCTGACTACCACTTACACCTTCGTAAACCAACATCAGCACAAAACTTATTCTTTGACAGCTCGCAAAGCTTTTCCAGATTAATTAGGGACCAGATACTCGATAATGTATTAGTTGATGGTCATTCACTAAAGCGGTTTATAAGTACCACAGGAAAACCCAAGAAATCCCAGTTAATGGACTTGAAGCAGTTAGGCGATTTCATTTGTACCGCATTAGGTACAACTCCTGTAAAAATGAACAAATTGCTTGAAGGTTCAAGCGATACCGAAGCTGAAATAATTCGCTTAACAACTCCATTCCTCACCAAGTTTTTTTCTCTTATACCTATGAGGTTTCTTTCAGACTCAGGGCCAAATGTTATGTACACGAAAAGTATATTTTGGAAAGGGACTGCGATAGTAATTCGATCTATCTTTGAAGAGCATTTGTCTCGAATGCATAAAGCCCCCATTGATTGGTCAGTACTAGATGGGATAGTTCGATTGCCTGTGAAAGATATTACACATGACTTTTGGCTAGAGAATAATGTAGTACAGAAATCTATTTCAAGAAATGGAAGTATTAAATACAGAATGATCCGCAGCTCAGAGAGAAGCTGTGCTACTGCTATTTGTAAAGAACTAGAACTACCCTCAGTGGGAGAAGAAGTATGAAGTCACCAGAGAGTAATGACTTAGACCTGAAAGCACATCGATGCCCTAATGCGATGACAATGGCGAGAATGGGTCTATCTCGAGCAATTAAGGAAGGTGTTAATGAGTACAACATATACAGCATAGAACCACTGTTAGGAAAGCACATATCTGCTTACTTAAATGATGTCCAATGTAAATTTGAAATTCACATTGAATCGGTAAGGATACGTGACGAACATAAAAAGTTATGGTGTAACGAAAGCACAATCTTTGATGAAGATGATTTCGAGTTTGCAGAGCACTACTGTCGGTACCGTATCGCCTTCACCAACAAATCAAATTATGGTGAAAGTTGAGTACAACCCTTAAAAGAAACCGTGAACCAATTTCCTTAGTTCGAAAACTAAAGTTGATTGTAATTCGCTCAAGGCCTATATTGCTTTTTATCCATAAATGACAATGGTAGATTGCAATGAATAACATTAATCTCATTACAGTGGGGATTGCTTTAGCGGTTTCCGCCCCCTCTGTAATTGCTTCAATCAAAGCACCACACAATGCAGGGAGCTACAATAAAGTTATTAAGGTTCCTTCACACATGAACCAAACAAGTGCAGTTGGCTTGGATGATACTTTAGGCTCCAGAAACATCTCTGACGAAACAATCGTTGAGCTCCCAACCGTCCCAGATGATCCAGTAGGGGACTTTGAGATCCCCAAACCTGGAGAGGATGAAGATGAGGCAGTAGATATTACTATTAACTGTGGATGTGCTTCTGTGAATGTCGCAAGGGGAGCATGTTTTTCTCCAAAAAGAGCTAAAAGCGCAATGGACAGCAAAGCAAGTGGGTACTTTAGCTCATCTTATGGTTCATATTGGCCTAACTCGTCGAACATTGATTTCCTTGTAACATATAACCTGGAAACCAAAGGGATCACAAAAATAGCCATCACTGATCATAGTAAAATATACAATCTCACTGATGAAATCGCTAATGCTGGTTTATTTGAAATTTCCGGGCCAGTGACATCAACTGCTACACCTAGCTGTAGAGTAAGCTTAACTCGTGCTGCGTTTGCTGACATGGGATACTACACAATGGGTGCAGATGATCCATGGAGAGTAAGGTATAGAGGGTGGGCACATTACAACAAACCTTCCGGTTCCAGATACAAAACTGTAAATGGTGGTACCACAAGCACTCGACCTCCATCCGGGAAGACCTACTATTACTAGATAGCTTGAGTTTGTAAAAGCTTTTCTGGGCCTCTCAAACAAACCTTCCTTGGTGTACCAGGTCTTAATATACAAGTGGTACATCAAGGACGTTTTCTTAAAGCGTTAGTTTTCGTCCTAAATGTCACCCCAGACACTATTGGACCATAGTAAATCAATAAGATAGAAGAACACCTCTATCTAAGTGTGACATCTAGGACGAAAGTTTTCTATCTAGTGCCACCGCATATATTTAACTCATTGATATGCTTTTCTACTTTCTTATACTCAAGTAGGCTTTACGTCCTAGATGTCACAGAGAAGAGATTTTTATCTTTATTTTCAATGCTTTAAATATATTCAATGATATCTATAGTAACTAGCTTTTCTTAAATTCCCAACTGGGCTAAACCATTTTACCCCTACGAATGTTTTCGTCCTAGATGTCACCTATCACTCTTTACTGTATATCGAACGTAGAGAAAGTATGACTCCAGTGTGTAGCTTTTTATATCAGCCTAAGGCACAAATAAAATATCTTTTATTTTCAGTCAGTTATAATCATTAAGTTTGAGCTTTATTCTATAGAGTACTGGACACACATTGTTGCTTCTTAAAGTATCATTTTAAAACCGTCCTAAATGTCACCCCTCACGCTCTTGACACAGAAAAACAATTAAAATACATATACTTATAAAAAATCCGATTAAAACATCGCCATAGAACAGTGACACCTAGGACGAAAATAGAGAAAAAAACGCATTGCATATTCATTGATCCCTTACTTTCGTCCTAAGTGTCACCCCTCCAACTAGAAGCAATAGATACTATCCTTATAATTCAATACGTTAGAAGGAGTTCTGAAAAATTAGCTTAACCTTCATTTACAGGGTTTTCATTCAAAGGAAGCAAAAAAGCAGGTTATAAAGAAGGAATTGGGTCTTCATCACCCACAAAACAACTTCAATCACGGATAAAAAACAACAATTAGGGAGTTGGATCACAGTTATTGAGAGGTTTAGCCACCAGCAATATCTGGTAAAGGTGACACTTAGGACGGTATTTTGAGGCAGAACTAGCACACTTGATTGTTGAATGTGCTAGTTGGATGGAAATTTACTTCTTTGGTGTGCTAGTTGAAGCTAATCTTCATCATCTGTGACTATTTCATAGTCGGTTACATCAATGACGTCATCTGATTTCTTCATTGATGTACCTTTAGCATCTTTTGACTCTTCACCAAACTTCTTAATAGCGCTTAGGACAGCAGGGGATATATCTTCACCATTCAGCAATAGTTCTCCAATCTGCTCAGTCAATGCGACCATTTCACTCTGCTTTGGTTGAAGGTTGGCATTGATAGCTTTGATTGCTGACCTTGCAAGGGATAGTTTACTTGGGGCCTTTTTAGAAAGCTCCCAGGTAAACTTAAATGCGACAGTCTTGGTACCTTTTCGAACATCCTCGTAGGAAAGACTTTTGAAAATGTGCAACTTATTAAGTTCTTCAATTGCTGGGTTAAGCCAACGTTTCTTAAGAACCGCAGTTCTGTCATACGAAGAGGGCAGTTGCCACCTAGAGCGCATCCAATCAACATCTAGAATTAGGTTATTTCTTAAATTCTTCCACTGATTGATAGCCTCATAAAGCCTCATGGTATAAACGGAAGATAAGTTTCCTGCTTCACCTATCAGCAGCTGTGTATAGTTTGATGTGGTTTGGTTAATGATACTAATCAACTCAGCATTCAAATACAGCACTACATGTCCTCGTTTAGGACGATAGCTCTGTTTAGTGGTCCAGTGGATAGCATCATAAGCTTTTTCACCATCTTTGCTGTCTTCATCAGGAAGATAGATAACCACACTTTTCTCATGTAAAGATTGTGCTGCGCGTTGTATGTCTCTTGATAGGTTTTTCTTCGACTCATCATCTATCTCGAAGTATTCGATGAACTCTTTGTTAGAAATAGTGATCGGATACTGACCATATTCCATTGTTTTTAAATGTTCGGGAGTAGGGTTTTCCTGATTAATCCGCTTGAGGCACATGTATACAAGCCGCTTCTCATAACGAGTAAGGCTATAAGCTGCCGTTGTTAAAGCGTTCGCTTGTCTAACAGTAAGATCGTTTTTGCTGTTGTTCTCGGTCATGATACTGATACACACAATAAGAAATTGTACCAAATGTAACATTGTAGGCTTAAATGTGCCAGTAAGTAAGCAAACCAACCTTATACATACTTATACAGACTTATCCACAACCGAAAGCGTCCTAGATGGCACGGTAAGTCGTCCTAAGCGATCTTCAAATCTTCCTAAATGTAATAGTGTTTCGTCCTAGATGATCTTAAACGAATTCCTAACTACTTGAATTATAAAAACATAGATAAGTTATCAACACCCTAATAAGATCTTAAAAAAGATCTTAATAAGATCAATAAAAATATTATTATTAAATAGTGTCTAGAAATTAATCAGTTAGAAGGGTAAAGGGACGATCTTGGAGAACAAAGAAGTAGTAATAGTTCTTTTTTTGCATGTTAACTCAAAAAGCCACTCAGTAGAGCTATATGAGCTAATTTGCTCTATTTAGACACATATACCGGGTTGTGTCCAATCATAAGCATAGAGGCGCTCTCAGCTTGCATTTGCCCTAAATTTTCAATGACGATCTTTAGATCATTCATTTAATTAACCATTTGGTTTAAGGATCATACGCACGAACACAATGGGTTTAATCTTCCGAGGCTCTCCAGAACCATCATGTCATATAAACAAAGAAAGTTAAAAAATCATACACAAACAACTGTTATAATATGGTATTTACTGTTATACTAATGGGGAATTAACGGTTCTATCCCGTTGAAATATATGTAATAGCTTGGGGGCTAAAATGAAAAGAAGATCTTTTGTAAGTAGAGAAGAACTAAACTACGCTAAAAATTTACTAGTCTCTTATGGCTGTATGAATAAGGTGATTAACAGCGCAATTCAAATGGTAGATGAACTTGATATTGAGCCTGGCCTAAAGTTCCAGGCTAAGATGGGATCATTTAAGAAGGAATTGGATGTAGCTATATCAGCTATAGGAAAACCAGAATCACGTGCCAAGTTCATTCTAAACATAACGAACTTCTTGGTATCATGGTATGAAAGTGGAAATAAGTGCTTAGACAAGTTCTCGGTTGCCAGGTTTTCAATTTTGCTCTTTCATGCTACTGAACTTAAATTAATATCCGCTCGACAACAATTGGATATCATTTATGGGTGTTTGAAAGTTAGCGAGTTACCAAAATCAGACACACATCTGTTAATCCAACTGCCCATAACCCAGGATATCTTCACTTTAGAGAAAGTGCAGTCTCACCAATCTAAGGCTCATGTTATCAACCAAGACGATCATACCCTCGTTCAACTTGATATATCTGATGTTCCAAAAGAAAACCAAAGTGCGATAATTGGTGCGCTAGACGATTTAAGTCTGGATGAGGTCTCACTTTCAAAAGATGGAAAGTACCTTTCATTACTCGCTCCATTAACCTTGGAATGCGGCTTAGAAGATACACTCAAGAAGGTTGAAGCTCTAAAGGCGTGTTCAATGCTTGATGTATTTTGCCAATTTAAACCAATCTCTTTAGAAGAAATAGCTGTTAAGTATTGGGATGGTAAGCAGTACTTTGATGAGCTGGCGACAATGTATAAAGCAAGCTCTCAGTCAGAATCTACTCGACAAACTATAAGCAGTGCACTTGAACTAGTTAATACCGGTTACATTCTGAGTTCTTTAGATGGTTTATCCACTCTTTGTCATCGTTTAGCTGTAGATACGGACAAGGACTATAAATATAAAGGATCGTCAGCTCTATATGAGCTTCTGGACACTCTAAGGGGGTTTTATAGAGACTTACTATGGAAACTCGAAGATATGGGTTATGAGTTTCAATATACATCTGCATTTTCGAACGTGCTTTAGTTGATTTTCGGGGATTCCGATTAATGCTTCCACTAACTAAACACATTAACTCGGATTCCCTTTGCTCCCTGTCGCACTTACAAGGTCATAGCGCTAGATTTTAGCTGTATGTACTGGATAGAAACTAGGCATGGGTATAGAAGTTAATCAGAAACACTTCGACTTGATTTAACGTTTGACACTAATTAATAAATCAGCACTCAGAGGGAAACATTTTGTCAGATTTAGACTTCACAAAGCACTGGACATCCGAACGTACCCGCAAAAAGCAAACAGCTCTAACAAAGCTATCAAATGGACTTCTAAAAGAAGTAGTCGAAGACCCATTCTCTAGAGACTTGTTTGAACTCGAAGAAATTGAAGCGATGAAAGTCGCAGCAAAGGCTTTGAGTAAAGCAAAAGAAAAGTTTACCAAAATTAAAGAGAAGAAAGCCCGTATCGAAAAACGTAAGGCTCAAGAGTTAGCAAACATCAATAAACAAGCGAAAAAATATGCTATTGAGGTATTAGATTCGCTTAATTCCAATCCGGATACTTTTACACGAGAACAGCTGTGCCTATGGGTGACGGTCGCTCACTTTACTAGTTCTGTTTTAGATCCTGAGAGTTGGGAGATAGACATTAACGATAATATTGCTAATCACTATTTAGAGAGTGATCACGCATTAAGAAGGCGTAATGTTTGGACTATGAGAAGTAAGGCTCTAAACGCTTTCGAAAATTATTTTAAAAGAGCATGGCAATTCTCTTTTGAAACAGACTCTTGGGTAGTACGAGTGCCAATTAAAGAGTCCGTAGCACAACTTAAGGCACTAATAAATCATGATGAGTACATCAAAAATGAAAAGCTATATGCTCATTTACTTGAGCCTTTAGAGGCTTACAATCGTGAGGTTGATGCAATTAAACGACGCAAGAACATGAAGTCTATTTAACCAGGAGAAGATTCACCAATGACATACGAAGAATTGTACGCCGACTGGGAGTATTTGTTTAAAAAAGTTGGCTGTGCTGAAGACATGACGGGTGGTTATGTTGACTCTGAAGATTTAGAGGAACTACTTAAAAAGCCAACTAAATCTACAGCAAAGAACTGCTTGAATAGACAGATCGATTATTGGTTCAGAGCTGGAATTCAGTTCGACTATGACCTCAAAGGTAGGTCGGTTTTCGATCTCATAGAAGAGTATCCGAAGATAGAAGAAATCGCAGACAGACACTTTGTTGATTTAGATGATTGTCCCGACCCTTTCGTTAAGACAAATGATTAAAGGGGAAAGCATGGTAGATTTATCTATTTATAATATTCGACCTGAGCCTAAAGAAGCTGTCTGCATTGGCTGCGGGTGTAGTGATAATAATGCATGTTTTGAGAACTCCCAGGCATGTTATTGGCTAAAAGTGGATAGAGAAAAACAGCAAGGTGTTTGCTCAAACTGTCATGACCTTTTGTCTCAGTAAATTTAGGAAATGGATGAATTTTCTATAATCACAATCGCTTAATGCCTAACTATAGGAAGGAAATAATGAGTCGTCTTGAAACACTTATAGAACAGAGCAATGATGAACTTTGTAGTGTGTCAGTCCCTGTTAAAGAACAGTGTCTGAACCGATGCAATGAATGTCCAGTTGATGATGAGTTAATTGGAACGTTGACAACAGATAGTAAGAGCTCAACAGAAGAGTCACCAAATGAGTGAGAAAGTACTTCTAGGCACATTATTGGTTGCAGGTTTTTTGTTAGCAGTGAGATGGGCATTTAAGAGTGATACATCTTCATTTGATGAAGCACTTAACAGGTTTCTATCAAGTGAACAACGAAAAGAGAAGAAAGGTAACTCAAATCCTAGTAGTGCTTACGAACGACGCAGGAAGGCTATGTTTAGCGGCACAGATTCGATGGGTTGCTATCAAAAGCACAAAAAGGCCAACGAAAGGCTTCATCGTAAAAGGTGAACCTTAGATAAAAAAATAGGCCCCATATCATGCAATATGATGACCTGGTTTATTAATTGGTCTGGGATGTATTGGTGTAGGAGAGGAATAAAGTTTCATGCTGGTTGTCTTGAGCATCCACAGATTGAGCGGTCCCATTCAAATACGTTTCTGGACAATTATCATTTTCGGAAAATCAAACATTAGCAATCCATGAACAACTCTATGTCTGGGAAACTACTCCCGAACTCATTATTAAGGTTGATTTAAAACGCCCAGCCCCAATATTCTTATAATCCACCCACAACGCTACCTTGGCTATGCAAATCAAACGAGACTTTGACTACTACCACAACCTTCACAACGTCATTACCCACGCCCTGCTTCATTTGCTGTGTCAGGTTTCCGCATCTTCCCGTTTTGTTCCAGTAAAATCACGCAATGACATACTGATAAAGTACCTTAAGCCAAAGCTCAACGATAAGTCGTTATCGAATATCAAAAAAGACATCAAACTGATGATCAGCTTAGCAAGAAAAAAAGGTGGGAACCTAGAAATGAAACTGCATCAACTTAATTCACAATCGAAGCATACAAAACTCATCGGTGCTGAAAAGCTTTATAACCTACTCGTACACCTTTATGACGTAGAGGGTATCGAATCAAGACTGTTTGAGGAGGGTAGTGAAGCGGAGCCTGGGATTCTTTATATGCTAGAGGAACAAGTCGAACACGGTTTTGACCAAGAACACAATCAACTCACCCCGTTATCGATGCTTATCCAACTAGAGCGTGCACCTGAATTAATTGAATCGATTAATGCTCACGGCCTATTTCTTGCTGAAATGAAAGAGTGGAACACCGAGAAACATCAAGCCCACATCTTAGTACACCCAGCTTAAAAAAGCTGGCTAGCCATCATTTAAACGCCCGCTCATTCTATCTTCCATGAACTGGCTTCACCAGCTAGTTCTAAGTTGGACATAAACGTTTTAGAAATGGCGGCGTACTCTGATGGCTGCCATTAAGTATAAAACTTTAATACTCAGTATCAAACTTATTGCTTAGTAACGAAACTTTATTCCTCACAAACAAATGGAGTTAATGGGTTTGAAAGCTCTCCACTAACAGGGTTCCCCCTAGTCGCCACCGAGGCCCACCCGCCGGACTTACCCCTGCATTACTAAGTCTCGTTCCTCGCCAAGTATTGCCGCTCATGGCTGTTGTCCACCAGCGCTAGTACGATGCCAACAAAACCCCGTTGTCACCGTCCTAGCAGAATGCTGGTGGCCATATGATTCGCCTTCGGCGAGCTAGAAGCATTTGTATCGCTTTTCTTAACGGCTTCGCCTAAAAAGCTGACCCTCTATCGAGCCCTATTGTGTCGCCTTTGTCCGGCCCAAAGTCCAGATAATAAGTTAATTATATTTCACAAAGGTTAGTGTTTAAATGTGGTATCTATTTGTTGTTTTTTATATAATTATGACATAGTTAAGGCAAGTGAGATCAATTGCTTGGGGGCAGTATGATAAAGGTATTAGAGAAGAAAGTTTCTCTCCATAGAAATAAACTAAGAGTATTCTTCGAAGGGCAGTATTTACTAATGGCGGGTTTTAAAGGAGGGGCTAAGTTTCAGCTTAAGTCTGACCGTACAAAGAAAGAAATTAAAATAGTTATTGATCGTTTCGGCTCTCGACAAGTGACCAACTCAAGACGAAACGGTAAAGAGCGACCTGTCATTGACTTAAAGCACGCTGATTTAGATATTTTCGGAGACCATGTAAAAGCCTACATCAAAGATGGTGAAATCCGAATTGTCGAATTGCATTCAGTCCAAGAGATTCATGACAGAGAGCTGAGGTTTAAGGATATGACGAGAAATCTTAAGCCATTAAACCATGCCGTATTCAGCTTTAATTCTAATTTGGTACTCCTTTCTAACGAGTTGGAATACAACTCGCCAATAGAGCTGTTTGATCTAAAGAAGAGTAGCATCAAGGCTGAAGTGATTAGCTTACAAGGTGCGCCAGAGGCTAATTGTTACTTTTACTTAATGACTGCCTTCATCAAAACACTTCAACCATCTGCAATTTTTATAGATACACAGTGGACAGAACCTCTTGAAGCCGCATTTTCCCATACTATGAAAAATATGGGGTACGTAAAAAGTGATGAATTGAATGGTTACTTATCTAAAAATATCTCAGGGGCTGAGCTTGGTTCTGCTTCTGTTGAACTAACTCCGGCTTCACTTATCAAGAAGTTATGTCTCGATAGAGTGATAAAGACTTGGAGGAATCTAAAACAAAAAGAGCGTGTTCAGAGAGCTATGTCAAAGTACAAAGCGAATATACCTTTATCCACTTCAGATATATTTAATGGTATAGGGGTATTGTGCTCAAGTATTTCCGATGGACTTAAGCGTAGTAACCTTTCTACTTTCGTAAAGGTAATTGTCGAATCGAGTGAAAGGTACTTCAATGCATGTCTGCAAAATAATCCTGTGTGGGCTGGGGAGGCACCGGAAGAGCAATACGGATTAAATATGCGATTGGAGAGTGTTGATTTGTCCAGAGGTGGTGTTAGAACGGAAGTCAATTCAGGATCGCTGCCTTGCGAAGGGAGTTCCATAAGCGGTAGATCTAAGAACGGAAATAAATTTGCAGAAGCACACAAAAATACAGGCGGGTGTTTTATCGATTTCTTGCACTGGCAGTCGATAACGAATCCAATTATTTCTGTTTTTGAGAATGTTACTTCATTTACTAAATCAAACTCATACGCTGTTATCGTAGATACGTTTAGTAAAGTGTTTGGGTACAACTTTATAAATATGACATTAGCAGGTTCTCAGTTTGGTGCACTTGAAGATAGAAAGAGGCTTTGTGGTATTGGATACTGCAGCTCCTTCAAAGAGGGTTTAAAGGACTTTATGCCCCAAAAGGTAAGGACAACTTATAAATATAGCTGCTTAGCTGATGTACTCGATGATATACCTGAAACTCATGAAAGCTATAAGCCCTATACATATTTAGTGGAAAAGGAAAAGAGAGACATTGCTCAAAAGAAAGGCTTTCGACTCCAGTGGCTTAAGCCTACTGCTACAAAGGTAGGGTGCATAACCAAATCATACCAAAAGTGTCGATCTACCGATCCATTTCTAATCCATAGCAATGGTAAATTAGCTAGGTTATTTACAACTGTTGAACATGCCAAGTGCAAGCAAATACCAGAATCGTTCGTTCGCGATCTGACCGTAGGACTAGCCCACGAATGTTTGGGCCAGTCGGTGATTTACTCGGCCTTTTGTTGGGTTGGTGAATGGGTTGGTAAGTGGCTTAACAATGTGTTAAACACACAATACGAGCGAATGGCGGTATAGAATCTAAATAGAATATCGACCTGCAATAGAGCTCTTTTTTATTGCTGGTTATGAATTTCTCTCCACTAACAGGGGTTCCCCCTAGTCGCCACCGAGGCCCACCCGCCGGACTTACCCCTTGCATTACTAAGTCTCGTTCCTCGCCAAGTATTGCCGCTCATGGCTGTTGTCCACCAGCGCTAGTACGATGCCAACAAACCCCCGTTGTCACCGTCCTAGCAGAATGCTGGTGGCCATATGATTCGCCTTCGGCGAGCTAAAAGCATTTGTATCGCTTTTCTTAACGGCTTCGCCTAAAAAGCTTTCCCTCTGTCGAGCCCCATTGTGGTCCCTTTGTCCAGGCCAGAGTCAATCTAAATAGTTAATTATATTTAACATTTATTTGTGTTTTAATATGGTATTTATTGGGGGTTGTTAGTATAATTAACACATCAAATAAATACGTCAAATCATTTGTTAAACATAGATAGCTTGGGGGCTACAGATGCAAAATTTAGTTAATAAAAAAATCGAGGAATACATTGGAGAAGACAAGGACCTGCTTGAATATAAGAGCCAGCTTGATCCTTCATCAATTGAGCGAGCTTTTAATGGCCAATCTCAATTTCCTGAGCGTCACGCCGCTCAAGCAGTAGTTGACTACTGCAACGCATTACGGACATTCAAAATTTCACTTCATGAGCTGATCAAGTCCACTTCGGAAAGCGCACCATCGAAGGCGTTTAATTGTTCAGTGGAAGAAATTGTTGAAATTGAGTTTGAAGAATTTCAAAGAAAGTTAAAACGCTACTTCGATGAGTACATAAGTGCAGAGTCCAAATGTATCTCATGGCATGTAACAGGGCCAGCGAGATTCCCTGTGGCGAAAGCAGAAAAGGCCAATAAGAATAGTAGGGATAAGCTTAATCAATATGCAGATTATCCTCAGAGAGCCTTAAAAGCCATTGCAAAGAAACTGTTCCCCGATGGGGATGGTTCAGTTGTCAAAATGTCATCAGATAACCCGGTTGAGCAATTAAGAATTAAAATTAGTGAAGCGGAAACAATGCATGGCTACATGAAAATAGCTAATCGTTTAGTGCCAGCTGCATATAAAGCGTCTGAAAATGGAGAGCTTACAGATAATAGTGCTGCTGTACTTGAAAACAAGATGCTTGAACGTGGTATACCTCAAAACCTCCTTAAAACGTTTTTGGAGCCAAATCCAATAGTAAACACTTGGGGACGATTTAGCTTAGCAAACTCAAATGCTAATATCCGACGATTAAAACAACGTTTAGTCGAAGCAGAGCGAGTCGAAGAAAGTCGAAATTCAAACTCATTAGAAGGTGAATTAGAAAATGGAATTAAGCACGGGGTTATTGATGGGCGCATTGGTATTTGGTTAGGTGGTAGGCCACCGAAAGAGGTTACCCAAAGACTAAGAAAGTTTAGCTTCAAATTCTCACCAACCCGAAATAATGCATGGGTTCGCGCTCATACTGTGAATGCTGAGGCGGTATTTAAGAGAGACGTAGTACCATTTCTTGAACAGCTAGATCCTCAAACATTTGATTAAACGCTCCCCAAGCGAAAAGCCCTTGCTTACAAAGCAGGGGCTTTTTTTTGTCCGTATAAATTCAATAAAAGAAATAGAGACCTTGCAAGAAAATTTCTCTCCACTAATAGGGGATACCCCTAGTCGCCACCGAGGCCCACCCGCCGGACTTACCCCAGCATCACTAGGGCTCGTCCCTCACCAAGTTCTGCCGCTCAAGGCTGTTGTCCACCAGCGCTAGTACGATGCCAACAAACCCCCGTTGTCACCGTCCTAGCAGAAAGCTGGTGGCCACATGAATCGCCTTCGGCGAGCTAAAAGCATTTGTATCGCTTTTCTTAACGGCTTCGCCTAAAAAGCTGTCCCTCTGTCGAGCCCCATTGTATCGCCTTTGTCCGGGGTAAAGTCAACCAATATAGTTAAATATACTTAACTATATTTTATGTTTTAATGTGGTATTTTAGAGCGTGTTTTAGTATAATTTCCTTAGTTGCTTATGTAACTATCTATTTTAAAACAATTGCTTGGGGGCAATATGAAGATTTCATCATTCGATAAGAAAGTAGTCATTTCATTACTTAATCAGCTAACACCCGAAAAGACTGAAACATCCACGGAGAGAAACGGCGAAATAGACAAAGTAGCCCTAGCTGTTCGATTAGGGAAAATCCGATTCATTAAACAAGAAGACCAGTATGTAGATTTAAAAGCTCTATCTGGTGACCTATTTGATCCTGATGTGAACATCGATATAAGTAAAGAAGAACTTAAGCGAAGTGAAAGTGCTTTTAGAGTGCGTGTTCATCGTGAAGGTGTTTGGATTGTCGAATCGCAATATTGGACCGGGAGAGCTTGGGAAGGTATCGAAGGTATCTCAAACAATGTTATTTGTGGCTTTGTAGGTGATGACTTTGTTGGCTCTGGATACGAACTGGATTTAGGTCGCGAAGCACTTACTGCATACAATAGCCAACCCCTAGACGCGCTTGGCTTTGTAATTGATCCGTTCCGTCAAGAATAGTAATCGGTAAATCTAACGTGTATAGAGGGCTCAATGGCCCTCTTTTTTAAAAAGTTGCTTGGGGGCAGTATGGACAGAATCGTAAAGATCAACGAAGAAAAGAAGGTACAAGTAAAAAAAGCACTTACACTAGCATTCAAGTGCGTAAATGCTATTCAAGGCAAACGTCTTAGAAGCATCCGAACCCAACCTATTCAGAGCAAATATGGAAATTCCGACAAGGTGCAAGCATGCTGGTACAAACAGGTACGTGAATTCGAAACCAAACTTGGGTACTTACTGGATGATTTAAATACGGTGCTCCCTTACCTGGAGTGGGTCAATCAAGTACAAGATTTAGGAATCAAAAAATCTGAATGCAAAGGCCAACTTTTAGAGGTTGATTACATTACATGTAATCTCCTTACTAATCTGATTTACAAGTGTACCGCTTTTACAGAATCCTCAGAACACCAAGTAGGTCGATTTACATTCCACGAAATACTTCATGAGTTCATAAATTTAATGACTGTAAGGCATGCACTTGTTTACGGGCTACCACCTAAAATTGAAACAGTCTTCCTAAAGATGATCCGCAATAAACAAACAAGCTTTTTTAAGAATGGCTTTATCCCAGATCTGTTTGTTGTTGATGCTTGCAGTGAGATCAATAACACACTTAAAGCCATTAAATGTAGTAAAGATCGCGTATCTACCCACTCTGTAGAGCCTGGGTATAAGCTTACAGCTGAAGAAGCTAGCTACTACGATTTATATATACTGTAGAAAAATTTGACTGGTCATTATGGCCAGTCAAGCGCTCTCCACTAACAGGGGTCCCCCCTAGTCGCCACCGAGGCCCACCCGCCGGACTTACCCCTGCATCACTAGGGCTCGTCCCTCACCAAGTTCTGCCGCTCAAGGCTGCTGTCCACCAGCGCCAGGACATTGCCAACAAACCCCCGTTGTCACCGTCCTAGCAGAATGCTGGTGGCCATTAGAATCGCCTTCGGCGAGCAAAAAGCATTTGTATCGCTTTTCTTAACGGCTTCGCCTAAAAAGCTTTCCCTCTGTCGAGCCCCATTGTGGCCCCTTTGTCCGGGCCAAAGTCAACAAATATAGTTAATTATATTTAACAATCACTTGTGTTTTAATATGGTATTTATGTGTGAGGTTAGATATAATTATTAACAGTTAATCAATGATATACATTGCTTGGGGGCAGTATGGAAAATTTAGCATTAAAGTTAGTACCCGTTTCAGAACAATTTGAATCAGAATCCTTTTATCAAACACCTGAAGAGATCAAGAAGGAGTTCGAGGTCTCCTCAAAAACTTCAATCGCACGTAAATCTGTTAGTGCCCCATTAAAACAGTTTCTCTCACAGTTCCCTCATTTAGTGTCAGCCCCAGCTTTGAACTATGCGAAAGGGCGTGAACAAGAAAGTAAGGACACTCAAGCTATATACGATTTATCAGGTATGTGTGCAGAGTACGATTACACATTTTGTCCTGATCTAGACATTCTTAAAGCGCATTACTCATTTGTATATTGTGGATATTGCACCAATGTATTGCCCCCTTTACCCAGAAAACAGGTCTGGAAAAACCTAGCTAAGCTCTGTAGTCAAGAGGGCGGCATAGTCGTTGTTTCAGCTCGCTCTAATACGGACCGAGGAATTAAGGGAGTACCGGAGTTTGATGGGTTTCGTACACTCCGAGGTACGTATCAAAAAGGATATTTTAAAGATGAGTTGTTTTTTGAGGCGAAAGAAGTCTTTTCCCACGTAATAGAGCTCAAAACAAAGGGCGCATTTAGGATGGTCATTTGTTCACACTCGAACATCAATTTAGACCAAGGGGAAGGCTAATGTTTGATATCAACAACCAATATACAACAGTTGAGCTTAGCACTGGCCATATAAAGGAAGGAGATGTAGTTGCCCTTGATGAAATCTCTAAGGAAGAATTTTCATTAGTAGCAAAACGAAATACGGGCTATTTCATTAAATTGCATACACAACACGATTTAAATATCCGTAAAGAATATTCTGACGAGCTAAATTTTATCCTTTCGAAAGCAGCCCAATTGGGTTTTAAGTGTGTCGAGTTAGATTCAGATGCAGGAGAAGAGCGATCATTGCCGATCTTTGAGTGGTCCTAACCTATAGAATTTAGCCATCGTCTCGGTGGCTAAATTGCTCTCCACTAATAGGGGATACCCCTAGTCGCCACCGAGGCCCACCCGCCGGACTTACCCCTGCATTACTAAGTCTCGTTCCTCGCCAAGTATTGCCGCTCAAGGCTGTTGTCCACCAGCGCTAGGACATTGCCAACAAACCCCCGTTGTCACCGTCCTAGCAGAATGCTGGTGGCCATATGAATCGCCTTCGGCGAGCAAAAAGCCTTTTATCGCTTTTCTTAACGGCTTCGCCTAAAAAGCTGACCCTCTATCGAGCCCTATTGTGTCGCCTTTGTCCGGCCAAAAGTCAATCAATATAGTTAAATATATTTAACTGAAATTAGTGTTGTTATGTGGTATTTAGCAGTCTGTTTGGTATAATGGCTATTATGGATTGGGGCAGAAATGCTTTAATCGTTGATTGATATTCAAGGCTTGGGGGCTTTATGAAAATTATCGTAACTGAAGGTGCATTTAAAGGTTGCAAGGGAGCACTACTTGAAGTGCTAGAAGATGGATTCTCTTATGTAAAACTTGAGACTTCAAAGGGTAGTGAAATTAAAGTAGTTTTGCGGGGCAATGAATTTGACCAATATACGGAGTTTTTAACTTCAGTTCGATTTGGCTCTTCAGAGAGCAAAGCTTTCGTTGTCAGTGCTATCAATCCTAAGCATGCAGCCTATATTGCAGCCCAGAACATTAAAGAGTGTTGTAAGAATGAAAATGTTCATGACTTTTTTGTAGATTTGGTAGCTGACCGGGAATTCAACATCAGTCAAGGATTTCAGTTCTCATCCAAAGAGCTAGAGCAAGATTTGTTTACTGGCTTAACAGCTTAATCTCAAGGAGTAAGAGAGGAATATCCATGCTGAAATATATTGAAAATAGCTTAACTTCAATACCATTGTGCGAATCAAGGTTTTCTTCTGGAGAGGAGGTCATTGTCGTTAATGGTTATGGCTTAGTTCTGCAAGGCTACAAAGTGATAGGTTTCTCACAACCGTGTCAAGAGAGGCAAGCCTATATTCACTTAGATTGGGACTGCTATTGGTTCTCATTACCAGATAGCAGGGTATTTAAAACCTATGAGCTGAGCTCTTTTTATCGTATCTACTCACCAACCAAAGGATTTTTAGGTTTGGACGATGATAACAGCCTGATCTGGCTCAGTAACTCGCAACACAGTGAACTTTACAGTCAAACCACAAAAGACAATTTTTCAGCTACTTCAATGTGTGAAAACGGTGTTGCTGATGCTGTTTATGTTAAAGCATTAGACTCAGAACCTACCAGGGATTAACGCTCCCCAAGCGACCAGCCCCGGCAATATTGTCGGGGTTTTTTTTGTCTCTCGTGTTAATGAATTCATAGAACTAAAATAGAAACTTAAAATTGCTCTCCACTAATAGGGGGTTCCCCCTAGTCGCCACCGAGGCCCACCCGCCGGACTTACCCCTGCATTACTAAGTCTCGTTCCTCGCCAAGTATTGCCGCTCATGGCTGTTGTCCACCAGCGCTAGTACGATGCCAACAAAACCCCGTTGTCACCGTCCTAGCAGAATGCTGGTGGCCATATGATTCGCCTTCGGCGAGCTAGAAGCATTTGTATCGCTTTTCTTAACGGCTTCGCCTAAAAAGCTGACCCTCTATCGAGCCCTATTGTGACGCCTTTGTCCGGGGCAAAGTCAATGTAATTAGTTAATTATATTTTACTTTATTTAGTGTTTAAATATGGTATTTGTCTATAGGGTTAGATATAATTATTACCAGTTAATCAACTAGATATATTGCTTGGGGGCATTATGGAAATTACAACAGTTATAGACGAACAAGGTCTGTCATTCATTCTTTCACAATCATTAGGAAATGTTGAGGTGCTTTATGACTGCGGTTCTTCCGTACTTCTAGACACCCCTAGTAGTGCGGAATACAAAAAAAAATTTGGTGCTAGTCGTCCCTCAAGAGCAGTAGTTGTTCACAGTGATATAAAGCCCAATTGCTTAAAGAGTCAGTTCATTATCAACAATATGAAAATGTCGGCACCCTTAGAAGACACTTTCTATTACCAATGGCTGGAGAGAAATGAGTGCGATACTCGCCAGGTAACAGGCAATAAGATCATTGATAAAGCCAATTTTTTGAACGCTCTTGGTTTCCACCCAGACATTCACTTCCTCAGTGAGGATACTTTGACTGTAATCAAGCATGCACATGACCATTTCTTTTTCAACAAACTTAATGAGAAAGAGCAATCTGATGATCACTCCATTGAACATGAACTGTCATTGCTTCTACCAATAGACAACACACTAGTATTACCTCAAAAGCAGCTGAAGCACTACAAAGCGATAAAGAACTTATTACTTAAGGCTGGAGGCAAATACAAAAAAGGTGCATTTCATTTCGAGTATAGAAACGTAGTTGATATACAAAAGAAACTTATCGAAGGAGAAGAGCTCAATGATAAGAAAAAATACCAAATGTTTTTCTCTCCGGACACTCTAGCAGATGAAATGATGATTGACTTAGATCTCAGGCCTGAACATAGATGGATGGAACCTAGTTGCGGCGATGGTAGGTGTGCAAATCGTATGGCTCGAATTAGTGATAATGGTGTTGCTATCGAGCTGAACCCTCAGAACTTCGACATGCTTAAGCATCATAGATACGCAACTCACTGTATGGACTTTATGGAGTACCCTGAGGGTAATAAGTTCGACCGTATTTTGGCTAACCCCCCATTCAATAAGCACCAGGATATTAAGCATATAAGAAAGATGTTCAATCACTTAGACATCGGTGGCCGCTTAGTTACCATAGCAAGTGATGGAGCGGTTAACGGGACCCGTAGAATTCAAAGAGAATTCCAAGAATGGCTGAAGGAGCTGGGCGCATCGGTCACTAGTTGTAAAGAAGGGACTTTCTCCGAATCTGGTACACAAGTGAAGACTGTAAAAATAGTGATTTCAAAAGGTAAATCTAATGAGTGTTAAATGTATAGCAAGACCTAAAGAAGGCGAGAGCTGTTTAATTACTGGACTAGAGGCATCTAATCTATATTGCTATGGGGAAAATTTTATCTTGAAGGAGTTGGTACCAGCTCCAGCTGATGGTTGGACCTACGAAGATTTAGAGGAGTGCTGCTCTAAGTTTGAATACGATTATGCAGATGTCTATCTAGGCGAGCAATGGATAGGCAGCACAGAAATTTAGTGGTTAATTGAGAATGCCATGGCCTTAGATTTTTTAAGGGCCATGTCACCCCAGGAATTCACTAAAGACGAACAGAGTAATAGAAAAAATACCACAACATAGATGTTATAATGTGGTATTTTAATTCGTGTTTTGTTATACTCTTTACATGGCTTGTTAATAAATTCAATTGCTTGGGGGCAATATGAGACACAATAATATTCTCATTTCTTTTGAAGAAATGAAGCAATTTCTCAAGTTTCATTACAGACATTCACGGCTATATGGCCGTAACAAAGATAATGGCTGGGATGATGGATACGGTGACCGCATTGTAGAGGCTTATCATATCGATATCATTAACGGTAAGCGCTGCTATATCTCCCGGCATGAGCACCAGAAAGCTGATGGCTTAAGTTTCTCTTCCCAGGATGTATTCAACTATATTGGATACATTTCATCAAATGACACCCTCGAGGCTGAGCTTGAAGTGTTAAAAGAAATGCTAGGCACTGACAGTCAAACAGAACCTAAGTTAGGTAAGAGCTCACATGTTACTACTAAAGATTTGGCAAAACAGAAATATGCTATTTACACGAGAATTTTAAGCCTTCGACCTCGAGCTAAAGTTTCTTGAGGATTACCAGTATAAAGTTTTATTTCGTTCGGCAACTAGGAGCTAATCTTATGAGTAACAATATTATCGCTTTCTTATTAATAGCAGTACTTTCTCCCTCGGTCAGCGCGGTGGGTCAAATCGATGAGAACGTGAAATATACCTCAATACCAACGGTTCATCATCTGAACCAAAAGTAGTAGAGATACTTCAAAACCCCTCAAAAAAACTCAGTGTTAAGCACTGAGTTTTTTTTGTCCTGTGAACAAGATATTGAGATGAATTTTCTCTCCACTAATAGGGGTTCCCCCTAGTCGCCACCGAGGCCCACCCGCCGGACTTACCCCTGCATCCCTAAGGCTCGTTCCTCACCAAGTGCTGCCGCTCAAGGCTGTTGTCCACCAGCGCTAGGACATTGCCAACCAACCCCCGTTGTCACCGTCCTAGCAGAATGCTGGTGGCCATATGAATCGCCTTCGGCGAGCAAAAAGCATTTGTATCGCTTTTCTTAACGGCTTCGCCTAAAAAGCTGACCCTCTATCGAGCCCTATTGTGACGCCCTTGTTCGGGCCAAAGTCAATAAATAAAGTTAAGTATATTTTACTATTTATAGTGTATTAATATGGTATTTATTGAGGGTGTGAGTTATAATGTTTTTAAGTTAAGAGAACAACTTATTCTTAATCTATTTTTCCGATGCTTGGGGGCAACGATGATTAAACCAATTTCAGTTACTGTATTATTTTCTGAATCAAAAATGCTTGAAGAGAAAGATTACTCTATCGAAGATTTTGAACAACTTGCTCATGAAGTAGCTGCAAAATGCGAACTAGGGTATGAAAAGACAGATGTTAAGGTAACTTTCGATTCTGGCACGATTTTCAATATTGACCTAAGCCTGGGTCGTGGTTGCGACAAAAGTATAAAAGAGCGCCTAGGGAAGTTGAAATCGTATGTAGAAGAATTCAAGGAGCGATTGACACGAGAAGAGCTGCTTGAGTTTGGTTTTCTAACTAAGGTCGATTTAGAAGATATCGACAACAGCAAGAACAAGGCACTTTATTCCTCTATTATTGCCGAAGAAGCTAAGCGCAAGGAAGAGGAAGAAAAGAAAGCATACGAAGAAAGGCAAAAGCGCATAATGGAACATCGGAAAGCGGTAGAGGCTTTCCAGGACAACTTATCTATCCCTGAAGATGCCCAGGCGGTTATCGTTGCCAAATTTACCTCTATGAGTGATAGATCAGACCCTTATACTGATTATTATGAAACACTAACTAATAGAACCATCATCCTGGCATGGTCAAAGCACACCCGTGATCTATTTTCTGAGATGCGTAAAGCAGCGCTAAACCACCAAGACACCGCAGCCCTATCCGACAAAGAGCTTAGTACAGAGCACAGAGAAAAGTATTCTATGGGACGAGGCTTTTATCTGACAAATAAAGATTACATTCGTTGCGGTATAGAAATTAGGAAGATAGTGCTCAACACGAACGATAAAAAATCAAGTGTTCCTTATGGAGAAATAGCTATTCCAGAAAAGAAGGTTACTGGCAAGAAAACAGAAAACAGTAGTAATCAATCCGAAGTAGACCTTAAGAACTCTATTGTTGGGAAGGCCAAGCCAATTGAGGTGATGCATCACACAAAAAAAGGCCATTTAGTTTTCGTGGTGAACTTCGAAGAAAAACAAAGCCCTGATGTTTTTAAGTCGTTGCTTTCAGTGGCTAAGGAGAACAATGGGTATTACTCAAAGTTTAAATCTGATGGCGCTATCCCAGGT
The DNA here is from genome assembly GCF_033339395.1 of Vibrio sp. 397. Lineage (NCBI taxonomy): Bacteria > Pseudomonadati > Pseudomonadota > Gammaproteobacteria > Vibrionales > Vibrionaceae > Vibrio > Vibrio sp. 397. The sequence goes on from NZ_JAWOUN010000009.1 coordinate 99,178, forward strand.
TTTCATTTTACTGACCGTTCGGATGTAAATGGCTTCTTCAAATGCATTGGTATGTTGGCTGATTACTCATGCCTTAACGAGCCATCTAGTAATGGTCAGCAAGACAACTCTACCAAGGAGCCTATCAAGCTTAATCAGGCCGAAGTCGTCAGCGTCGAAAGTGGAAAAGTGAAGGAAGGGCAAGGAAGTAGCTACATCAAATCTATGATTGCCAATAAGAAAAAGCAACATGAAGATGTAAAGAAATGGATTGGATTTACTAAGGTTATCACAGTACAGGTGGGTAGCTTTCCACAGGAACAGATAGATAAGCAGTCATTTCTCGATATGTCAGAGTTGTTCTTAATGTCAGAACCAATCGTTAGTAATAACACTGTGGTTTATAGCTATGAAGATACGATTTTCACACTCGAACTTGAAGCAAACATTAGCTTGAATGTACATTAGACCTGGTATTGGTTTTGGGTTGTTTTTTATGTGGAAATTATATTATTACAATTTAGGTGGGTCAGCAGTAGAGAGAAAGCCTGAACCTCTTTCGCATACTTTAGAAGACAGCCTGAACATTCTCGAGCGAAGGTTTAAAAGCCAATGCCTAACAGAAGTGGTGAAGGCTAAACATTTTTCCTTGTACTCTATCTGTGTCCCCCATAAGGGAAAGAGCAATCAAAAGTCAATTAGTGGAAGATTGCTGGTATATAGAGAACCAGCACCAGAATAACCGCTCCCCAAGCGACCAGCCCCGGCAATATTGTCGGGGCTTTTTTGTCTCTGGTGTACATAAAACCAATCAACTACAATCGAAACATAAAAATTACTCTCCACTAATAGGGGTTCCCCCTAGTCGCCACCGAGGCCCACCCGCCGGACTTACCCCTGCATCCCTAAGGCTCGTTCCTCACCAAGTGCTGCCGCTCAAGGCTGTTGTCCACCAGCGCTAGGACATTGCCAACCAACCCCCGTTGTCACCGTCCTAGCAGAATGCTGGTGGCCATATGAATCGCCTTCGGCGAGCAAAAAGCATTTGTATCGCTTTTCTTAACGGCTTCGCCTAAAAAGCTGACCCTCTATCGAGCCCTATTGTGTTGCCTTTGTCCGGTCCAAAGTCAATCAATATAGTTCAGTATATTTTACCATGTAAAATGTATTAATGTGGTATTTTAGGGCGTATTTTAGTATAATTTCCTTAGTTGCTTATGTAACTATCTATTTGAAAACAATTGCTTGGGGGCAATATGAAAACAGAGTTCTGCAATTACGATAATCTTAAAAAAGTCGCTCAAGGCCAAGCAATGCTCTTTGTTTGGCCAAATGAACTAATCAATAAATCACTCACAACAATTTCTTTTACTGATGAATCTAAAGAACTAGGTCTTCAACCACTACTGATAGACGCATTCACTGCTTCCATACTAGTAAAGGTGTTAGATGCGCTAAGAGAATCAACGCAAGATAAGGTTAAAGAGAGAATTCAAACAGACAGAGCGAACTTCTGTCTGTTCTACGAAAGAGCAATGAGTGTCATCTGACAATCAAGATCATTTGTAAATGTTAGGAGGAAAGACATGTTTAAGTACTTACCAATAGCAGCTTTTCAAGCTGAATCGTTGCCAGAGACGAATGCAATTGCTACTACCCCCGATAAAACTGAATATTATCTAGACATAGCCGCTGCCAAGGAGCTTTCAGTATATGACCAACTGGTAGATATTGAACCAGAAATTGCTACATTGGCTGAAAGCGGCACGGAAGTAATAAACCTAAGTGTTTACTAATTAATGGGTATTTGACCCCAGGTAAGCCGCAATGAGTTAACATTGCGGCTTACCTACTCTCCACTAACAGGGGTTCCCCCTAGTCGCCACCGAGGCCCACCCGCCGGACTTACCCTTGCAATGCTAGGTCTCGTGCCTCGCCAAGTATTGCCGCTCAAGGCTGTTGTCCACCAGCGCTAGTACGATGCCAACAAACCCCCGTTGTCACAGTCCTAGCAGAATGCTGGTGGCCATATGAATCGCCTTCGGCGAGCTAAAAGCATTTGTATCGCTTTTCTTAACGGCTTCGCCTAAAAAGCTTTCCCTCTATCGAGCCCTATTGTGTCGTCTTTGTCCGGGCAAAAGTCAATCTCAATAGTTAACTATATTTAACTTAAATTTGTGTTTTAATATGGTATTTAATGGCGTGTTTTAGTATAATTCCTTTAATTGCTAATGTAACAATACATTCTAAAAAACAATTGCTTGGGGGCAATATGACCAAAACAATAAGCAGCTTATCTATAAGCAAGAGAAAGAAGTACATAACTACCTGCGGAAAGACCATATCGTTGTGCCCTGAAATGCACATCTGTAACTATAATTACATGGATCAATATCGTACTCAGATTGCGAGAAGGAAAGAGCTATTCCAGAAGAATGAAAATGCATATCTCTATTTTTCATACAATCTGGAACCAGGCAGTCCAGTGTATTACTTTTCGAATGGTTACAATGGGATTCACATCGATGACGTAGACCGGGAGGACTGTCTATTCTTCGGTATTATCCTCACTACTCAGATCATAGAAACGGACCTACTCATCATTTTTTTAATGTCTAAGATGCTGGTCAAAAAGAAAATCAGAGAAGGGACATATGTCTATGGCATTCATGACAAGACACTACCAGGACAGCTAGCACACCACGAAGTCGTATGGGATAAGCGCAAACAACTTTTCAACGATCATTCTGAAGTAATTAAGAAAATAAATGAGATTCATAGCTACCTTACAAGCAAGGAGATATTAGAGCTCCATAAGGAGGCCGTTCATCATTCAATCACTGCTAGTAAGGAGAATGTATGAGATTAGTAGGATTAAAGGTATTCAATAAAGATAAAGTATTAAAAGGGAAGGTTACCCAGCAATACACATCCAGTACTGATGATAGGGAGGTGCTACTAATCAACGATGATTATGAGATCTGTATAGAGCAGGTTGATTACATACTCTTCACTCTAAAGCCGGATGAGCGTGGTGAGCATCTAAGAATAAAATAACCCTATGATAGCGGCTCAGGTCCGCTATCGAGCCTTAAGCCAGAAGAAAACATAATATCAGTCTCTTTCAATATCAAAGCTCTCAATAGACTACCAAAATTACATGTGTATAAATGTGGTATTTAACTCGGCCACTTGCTATAATATATAATAGTTGTTAGCAATTGCTTGGGGGCAATATGAAATTTAGAGAAATTGATGGAAAGCAACAGGTTTGTTTCGAACTGGAGGACATTCCAAGTTTTGGCAGTGACATATGGTTTCAGGTCGAATGCTTAGATGGTCTGTATTGTCTGCTTCTTAGTTACCTACGAAATTGCGGACCAACAAAGCAAGAAGAGACGATAAATAAAAAACGTAGACTCGCATTGCTACACATAAGAAAAGCATGGTGGATAATAAAAAGACAGAGATTACCTTTAGATGTCGTCAAAGGATTTAGTGTGTCAAACAAGTTTGCAAAACTTAAAGGCTTTACAGTTCTAGGATAGATTAAACTACAAGGTAATTGAGTGATGACTGATACAAGTGATCTAAGACATGTGTATAGGCTAACACTGCTTGGCAGTGGTACATGTAAGTTTGGCGACTGTGAAGTTTGCAACGAGCATTTTGATACCGGTTACTACCTAGTTCAAATGAGAGTGTATCTGAATAGATTTACCGGGAATGAACATTTGTCATATTCAGGGTGTTTTGCACTATTTGGTCATAAAGAGTGCTTGATTACTCAAACATGACTATATCGATGATTTTTATCATACGCTAAAAAGAGGCTCCCAAGGGAGCCTCTTTTTATTAGGTGGGTTTGTGAGATTTTAGCTCTCCACTAACAGGGCCCCCCCTAGTCGCCACCGAGGCCCACCCGCCGGACTTACCCCTGCATCCCTATGGCTCGTCCCTCACCAAGTTCTGCTGCTCAAGGCTGTTGACCTCCAGCGCTAGGTCGGTGCCAACAAAACCCCGTTGTCACCAACCTAGCAGTTTGCTGGTGGCCATAAGTTTCGCCTTTGGCGAGCTAGAAGCATTTGTATTGCTTTTCTTAACGGCTTCGCCTAAAAAGCCGACCCTCTCACGAGCCCTATTGTGTCGACTTTGTCCTTCCCAAAGTCAATAAAATATGGGAACAATAATTTATAAATATTTGGTGTTATAATGTGGTATTTATAGGGGTAAGAGTGTATAATAAATACATGAAAACAAAGACATAGTTTTCATGTTAACTGATTTTTAAATAGCTTGGGGGCTAAAATATGTCAATTGATAAAAACTTCGCATACTCACTTCCTTGTACTGTAGGTAAGCAATTCAAACCATTTCATCTAGTGAATGTTCCAGCTTCAGTATTGGTCTCACTACTAAACATCGATAACAAGGGTAGTGTACTTAAACGTAGCCAGCGAGAGGTAAATATGAAGCGAGCGAAAGATTTCGCGAAATACCTTGTGAACAACTATAAGCGTTTTTACATCATTCCAACTATCATTGGTGTGGTTGTGTCGAAGAAAGATAAAAAGCCTGAATTTGAAGAGGTTATGGAAGGAGCGCGAGTTGGTCTACTTCATATATCTATGGATAGCTCCATTAAGCTATTCGATGGCCAACATCGTTCTGTTGGAATCGACTTCGCTCTAGAAATGTTGTGTGATGAACTCGCCGAGTTAGGTTTTGATCTAGAGAACGTAGATGTTCCTATTATGCTATACACGAACTTGACACTTAAAGAGAGGCAGTTGGGCTTTTGTGACATCAACCAAAACTTGGCCAAACCTCAACAAAGTATTTCAGATGCCTTTAATACACGTGACCCTCTTCCATGTTTAGCTCGTTACATAACTGAGAACTGCGTTGCGTTTAAAGACCTGGTTGATATGGAGCACAATACTATCACCAAGAAGTCTGAAAAGTACTTTCCTTTGAAAGCTATCAAAGATATCAACCAAATCCTGCTGGGGTTGAGTAAGGAAGTAAAAGAAATCTCTGATTCAAAGTACCAGCTAGCAAACGAGTTTTGGACTACTGTTTCTAGAGCCATGGGTTGGGGAGGCTTAGCATTTAGCGATACGTCAGCAGAAGAATTCCGTAATACCTGTATTCTGACTCATGTAGCTACACTAAAGGCTATTGCAGTAGCTGGAAATATCGCAATGAATCACTATGGCTCTCTCGAAGCAGTTCAGTGGGATAAGCTTGAAGAACTTAACTACTCACGCGATCTAGGTACGTCTGACTTTACTGGCCGCATCATAGATGACAAGAGTGGCAATATGTCAGTGAATAAAACTAGCATTGACTTGGCTGCAAATAAACTCCTTACAACCCTGGGTGTACCACTTTCTGAAGCACGGCAAAAGTTAGAGGATCAGTACTTTGGTTCTCAAAGTATGAGCGATGATAGTGGTGACATTGATGGAGCAACAGAACAAGCCGCTTAACCAAGTTTTAATTAGAGAAGCCCTGACTAAGCTCAGGGCTTTTTGTTGCGAGTAAACAATATAACGCATTCACAATTTTCTCTCCACTAACAGGGGTTTCCCCTAGTCGCCACCGAGGCCCACCCGCCGGACTTACCCCTAAGCACTAAGAATCGTTCCTCTTCAAGTGCTTCATTTAATGAAACCCTAGAGCAATCTGATTGCCAAAGAAAAGAATTTGTCATTCAGATTGCTACCCTAGGGTCCAAAAGTTTATCTCGCTCAAGGCTGCTAGACCTCCAGCGCCATAGCAATGCCAACATCAACCCCGTTGTCATTGCTATGGCAGTTTGCTGGTGGTCTAAATGAATCGCCTTCGGCGAGCTAGAAGCTTTTGTATCGCTTTTCTTAACGGCTTCGCCTAAAAAGCTGACCCTCTATCGAGCCCTATTGTGTCGCCTTTGTCGGGGCTAATGTCAATCGAAAGGACAATACTTATTTTTTAATATATCGTGTTATTATATGGTATTTAACTGGGTGGTTTGATATACTAAACACAAGTAAGTTACTGTTTATATTGTTAAATTGCTTGGGGGCATTATGAAGACAGTTATTCAAAACATTGAAAAAGTGACTATTGGTCATATAGTAGGCGGGGTTAAACAGGAGTCAGAAGTACGTCTATTAATCATTGAATCTAAGGACGTTGGCACGTTCGCTACATGTGTAGTAGAGAATGATGAATTTGGTACAAGCTTGTATGAGGTATGTAGCGTCAAAAGTCTAGACAACATTGTTGATGATGTTCAACAAGGCAGAAAGGTCGCGCTTAGTACATGGGAGCCTACCTTAATCCCTAATGTCGAGTATGTAGCGGAGCAGTTTGAGATCGCAGAGCTATTAAGTAACAAACCAAATCACATTAGTTTATTGAAGTAGGGGCACCACTATGAGAACCGAGAAACAGATTGAGCTAATTAGTAAGCACTATAAAGACCAGATCAGTGTATTCAGCGGAGAACCGCATCTAATGGTATGGACAGAAAAAGGAACTGGCTTTGTTTCAGTCAAAGAAATGTCTCAGAATAAATTCGATGAATTCTTTAAGGTTGCCCTTAAGCGTGAAGAAAAAGCTAACAATGAAGTTAAGCTAAAACAGATTTGTGCAGATTTCGGGGTTCTAGAAATACTTCAGTCAACGGCTCAATGGCGGGATTCAATCGAATCATTATTGACCTTGTTTTCATTTGCGTTACTTCCGACACGCCTTGTGGAGCTAGAGAAGGAGCTTGAAAGAGCAGCGTTGTCATTCGACCATCAATAGATAAATATTGCTCAGATTTACTGGGCAATATTTGCTCTCCACTAACAGGGGTTCCCCCTAGTCGCCACCGAGGCCCACCCGCCGGACTTACCCCTACATCACTAAAGCTCGTGCCTCGCTAAGTGCTGTCATTGAAATTTCATTCAAACCTAAATCACTATGGACGCCAACAAAAATCCGTTGTCATCCATAGTGCAGTGGTAAGGTTTGATGAATTTCAATGTATCGCTCAAGGCTGTTAGACCTCCAGCGCCATAGCAATGCCAACATAAACCCCGTTGTCATTGCTATGGCAGGGTGCTGGTGGTCTAAATGAATCGCCTTCGGCGAGCTAGAAGCTTTTGTATCGCTTTTCTTAACGGCTTCGCCTAAAAAGCTGACCCTCTGTCGAGCCCTATTGTGTCGTCTTTGTCCGGTCTAAAGTCAACTAAAATAGTTAAGTATATTTTACTTTATTGTGTGTTCTAATATGGTATTTATAGTTGCGTTTATTTATAATACATACTCTGAACAAATAAATATCATAGGCTTGGGGGCAGTATGAAATTAGAAGTTATCATCAATAATTACACCATTATTTGCAGTCGTTTATTCGGTTATGTTGGGAAAAACAATGTCGGTTTAGTAGAGGGTAAGTTTATTTCGATTACCTATGAAAAGGTGATCAATGATTCAATATACATGGACTCAGACATAGCTTTTATCTTAGGTACTAACTCGGATATCGACACAAGACATAATATCGTAGAAATCCTAAGTTGCTTATCAGAGGAAGGGCATCGTGGTTCTTCTTTATCAAAAGTAATTTCAATAGGTAAGTTTCTGCTAGGGAAGAAGTTTAATGAACCTAGGTTAAAAGTGATGAAACAGTTTAGGGGAAAGACGGTTTCTACTTATGAATGGGATGTGTCAGGACAATCCTTAATAATCGAACAGACCAATGAGCCAGATTCATTATTATCTAGTTTCAAACTTATCTAGCGATATCTGTCATATATCAATTGAACATACTAGCTAATTGAAAAGGAATATATTAAGGGTAGGGGGAACATATTGAATTTAGCAGCATTGTTATTACGCATTTACGCAGTAGCTGACGCTCTAACATTTATTTTTGAGCGTTTGGGTTTCTCAAATGTGGCTGATGCTTTTACAGTATTTGTACTAATTGTTGGGTTTGCAGAGGCTTTCGGTCTAATAGATAAAATTGTAGAAACTATCAAAACGAAAACGAGTACAAAGCAAAGAGTAAAATTGGCGATACTTTTAATTTTAATACTAATAACTATCCAATTGTAACAAGTAAATTTGTTTCAATTGGACGCTCTCCACTAACAGGGGTTCCCCCTAGTCGCCACCGAGGCCCACCCGCCGGACTTACCCCTACATCACTAAAGCTCGTTCCTCGCTAAGTGTTGTCATTGAAATTTCAATCAAACCTAAATCACTATGGACGCCAACAAAAACACGTTGTCATCCATAGTGCAGTAATAAGGTTTGATGCATTTCAATGTATCGCTCAAGGCTGCTAGACCTCCAGCGCCATAGCAATGCCAACATAAACCCCGTTGTCATTGCTATGGCAGGTGCTGGTGGCCTAAATGATCTGCCTTCGGCAGCTAAAAGAAGTTTCAACGCTTTTCTTAACGGCTTCGCCTAAAAAGCTAACCCTCTATCGAGCCCTATTGTGTCGTCTTTGTCTGGATATAAGTCAATTAAAATAGTTAAGTATATTTTACCTATATTTGTGTTTTAATGTGGTATTTTAATCTGGTTTTGGTATAATGGAAACAGTTGGGAATACTACTGGCGGGACAAAAAATGAAAGTAACAGTTCATAACTTCTACATCACTAACGGCAAGATTATTGGTCAAGTTGGTGACAACGATATGGGTTTAACTCAGGGGAGATTCTTTAGCGCGGAATTTCAGAAAAAAACTCCAAACGCTGTCTACTGTGAACTGGGAATAAAATATGAATTCGGCAAAGCCTCAGAAACACCTATCGGAGACCTTGTGAAAGAAAAGTTGTTCGATCTTCAATTCGAGATTACGCAGGGGTCAATAGTTGCTAAGGCACAAGAGTTACTGAGAGAAACGTTTGGTGTGGAAACTACGCCTTCTGTAATTTCAGAAGTCCAGTACAAAACACGTTTAGTACGTAAATTAGAGTGGTCATTCTTTGGTCGCAAGATCACCATGACAGAGTCAATTGATCACTCTGGATATAGCGAATTATCCATTTAAGCACTTAGGGCTAAAGCCCTAAATGCTTAATTTCCCGCTTCTTGGGGGTCACCCCCGACAGCTCGGCCCCAGCCAACCCGTCATCCCCCGATCACAATGCAATATTAAAGAACTTGACATTGATTATTTCGATCTATATTTTGGCGAAGCCCTTTTAATTATTTTAAATTTAAAAGTATTAAAATATTTTAATTCTAAAGAAGGGTCTGCGTTTTGTTTGACAGACTTGTTTTTCTCCCATATTTGTAAATATCAAAAATTACACTGTCCTTTTGGGCTCCTTTCTATGACCTTTAAGTGTCCGATTACTCTCACTGTGACGTAATACTTTACTCACTTATTAAATGTCCATCGGGTATATTAGCTTGATTATTGCCATCCAATTGCCATTACAGTCCCACCAAATAGCCGCTAATCGGTCAGGACAAAAAAGACCCTTTGCCAGGGCATATCTACAACTGTGAGTAATTAAGGCTGTGGTGGATTTATCTTAAGTTATCAACTTAAGAGCATGTTTTAGCTTTAGACAGCTCAATGTGTGATGTTGCCAAAGCGATAGATGCGTCCATTTTTAGGATGTTAAGAGACGTATCTTTTGAAATAATGTGAATATTTTGAGTGAAGGCTAGGGGGATGTTGGGGAGAGCAACTGAGGTCTACTTAGAGCAAGGAGCTCAGAACAATTTACTTTAAAATGAGGTTGGAACCTTAATGATAACCTTCCACCTTTGTATTCAGAAATTGAAAATACTATTTATTATTTGACCTATGTGAATAACGAGGTTGGCAAGCAAATGGCTAGTGTGGCACGTGGGGCCATCGACTGTCATCAACTGACTTAGTGTATAGACAGTCAGAGCCAAGTTGTGTTGTTCCGTTAGAACCTCACAAGCGAATGTTAGCTACAAATCAAAGTATTGAGCTCCCATGATGTTCAGATGATTAGGCAAAGAAAACGTCGGTTGCTTGATTCGGCTCTTGACGTATGTGCTAACGTAGAAGCACCAAACTGGCTTAACTGACTAAATAAGCTTCCAATTGTCGAGGACTTAAATTATATATATTTGCAGCCTAAATCGTCGATTTGACGAAGGCGGTGTTCGCGAACATTTTGCATCACTGTAATACGATTAAAGTCTCGGTCAATCATGGGATTTAGCATCGGTTGAGGTACTCAAAGCTCTGCATGTTCATTAAGTATAAGATGACATATTAAAATTGCTCTTACACTCTTAGTGTATATTATCTATGTTATGTTAAATTCACGACGATTGGAATTTTGTACACGTAGTTGTTACCACCTACCAAATATCAATAAGTTAGATACCTCCTTTAGAAAGTTGACTATGTGAAATCTCTTTCCCCTGTGAATTTGAAATTTGTGAGTATTAAACATAATGGCCATTTACCATAAAATACGTTATCAGAAGATCTATTTAACTAAAGTTAAATAGATCTTCTGATAAAAAATAACTTAGTTTTCGATTACTCTTACTAAGATTCGAAGCAATATTTACTCATTTTATTCTTTGGTAGTTTTACTCTATGTCGTTTTTCAATTAACGTTGATACCTTGCTATTCTGGCAATATTCCCATGTATTTTGTCTAATCACTACATCGACTAGGTCTAAATTTAAACCTAAGTATTTTTGTACATTTGAACTGTCAGAAAATTGTACATATACCATTCGATTCTTTTTCGATATATAGAGAGATGATACTTCTATTTGGTAATTTCTCTCCAAGTTCTCCTTTAACTTCTCTCGCCAGTCTTCAATCAACACCTGCCTCCTAAAGTGAAAATATTTGAGGTTGTCACATACATGCTATATATTGCATTTATCACTAAAAAACAATAGAGATATTTTACTATGTTTAACGACTGTTCAACACTATTTATTGGGTATGATGACGGTAATGCCCAACATAAGATCTCAGCTGAATCTGTTAAAACCTCCTTTCCTACACACATCCAACGTTCGACTGAACGTTTTGCGGTACTAGATGAAACCTTTTCAGTATCAAGTAATGCTCCTGTTCAAACGAAATTTACTTCTGCTGTTACAGGTAACGCTTACACCATTGGTGAGGTAAAACAACCTATTCCCAGGAACGATGACTTCTCCAATAGTGAAGCAGCTCAGGTTTTACTGCAGCATGGCTTAAATCAATTTGGAGATGAGTTACTCAATAAAAAGTACGTTCTTTGTACTGGAATGCCATTAAGACAGTTCTTTAAAACAGATGGGTCCGTCAACGAAAACAATGTTAAGCAAAAGATGCTCTCTATGCAGAGATCTTTTGATCACTTAGGTACTGACCCGGAATCGAAGCTGCGGAAGTCAAATATTGAAGCTCTACTTGTTCAGCCCGAAGCACTAGCAGCCCTTCGTGTATTCCTATTTAAGAGAGATGATTCAGGGATGTTGGTACATAACCCTGAATACATAGGAAAAACGATCGCAATCGCTGATCCTGGTGGTAAAACAACTGATATAGCTGTGTTTGACGATGGAACTATTGATATGGATCGTTCTGTCACCCAGGACATCGGGTTCAATCAGATTGTCAAAAAAGCATCCAACTACCTTTACGATTTAGGTTTCACCACACCCACACATCAGCAGTGCCGTAAGTTAATTGATGAAGGTATTGTTACAGTTCGGGGGGTTGAGAAAGATCATTCTGAATGGGCAGAGAATGCACGGAAGGAGCTAGCTAGTAAGATTTTTGGCGCAATCACTGATACCTTATCTAAAGCTGTAGATATTGATTTAATCATATTCATTGGAGGTACTATTGCCGCATTGCGTGAAGAAATTACACCTTTAATTGAAGAGTATTACGGTAAAGATAACAACTCATTCCTCATACCAGATGAAGCAGACAAGCTAAACGCTTGGGGCCTTGAGTTGTTTGCAGAGCTTTGGTACCAAAACAACAAAAAGAATAAGTAGGCAAAGGTCATGGGGCGCTTTTCATTAAAAGTGGAAATAAGGATACCAAATGATTACTCAACAGAATGCCGAGAGTTAGCGAATTCAAAATCAATAACTCTCAAATCGTTAGTCGAAGAGTTAATTAGAATTGGGTATTTCATCGAAGAGGGTGAGTTCGATAAGCTTATGTATTATTTTGATAACATCCTCCCTCATGAGATCAGAGACTGGGATTGGTGCCGCAACTTAGGGTTACACATTGATAAAGTAAAGAGAAGAGCTAGCATACACATAACGGATTCTTCTGTGTATCACCAAGGTCTCGTTCATACTTATTTGTCTGCACATTCCGAAAACGATCCCAAGCAAGCTCTTAATGATGTCAACCAACATGCTATCAATATGATGAATTCTGCTATTCATTTCCTTCAAAACCAAAGTAATAAAGAAAGGTTTAAGTGTAATGAGTACAAGACACTCGAAAATGTTGAGCAACATTTGGCTAAAATAGCTTCAAGTATTGAAAAGCTTTCAAACCACCCTATTGGCTTTAGAGCTGTTGAGGGGCAAACTGAACAGCCAGATGCTTTTTCTACGAAAGATGATTATCTTGAAAGTAAAGATGGTGTCTCTGATAGCTTAGCTATTGATAATTTCAACATGGAGTCATTGCTGATAGCTTAAGAAAAATGGGGCTTAGCACTGTTTAGTTAAGCCCCACTTTTGAAAGGAGTTGGTACCTATTTTATTCGTCAAAGAGAGCCTCAATTTGTTCATTGTCTAAGTCCCCTTTCCGACTTTTGAACCTATTAAAACCTTGTTTAACTGTTTCTTTAACTCTTGCTTTAACAGCGTTAAAAAAGTCCTTCCAGTCGATCTTGTAATCTGAGTCCAATGTGTATGCAATAATGCTAGGAATTGAAGATCGTGCAACGCTATCCAGAACAGCCATCTCTTGTGGTGTCGGTTCCGCCTCTTCTAAATGCAATTCAAAAACCTTGATCGTTATGTACCACTTCTCACTATCGTAGTGTACTAAGTCACTATCGAATTTCGAAAGGAGAAATTTAATCTCGTTAGAACTTAGTTTATAGGTAGGGAAACCAACGACAATGTTCATGAATTTTGCAGCCATACCATTGTCTATTATTTTTCTTCCTGGAATCTGGCTAGCACTACCCTTTCTGAGCTCGTTTTTGATGTGTGAAAAACTACAACGCTCTGTGAACTTAGCCCTAAGTTCGACTAGGGTGTGTTTTGCTGCTCTATCTGCAATCGTACTTGCTTCAGTTATACTGATTTTTTTGTTCCTATTTTGTTTTAGCAAAATTGCTGTTTTAAGTCTTCTGGCGTATAAGCCAGGGAAACCTTCTAAGTCACTGTAAGGGTAATCGTATGCTGATTCTAAACATTGTTCATACAGTTCCACCCAAGGGCTTTTTAACTCTTCTAGCTCTACAGTCATTGTGAACTCCACTTTCTATTGTTTATAGTCCATTTATAGCATATATCTAATTTTATTAACACAAAGCTGACTTAACATTTGCTATAATATATAATAGAATTCTTAGCAATATGGTTATTACCGCAATATAATAAATACAAAAGTAGTAAACCTTTGATTTAAGGTGATAAGAATGCCAAAAACCAAAAAGTTACTTATCTCTAGGCTGGCAGACATTGTTCAAAAGATTGAACTACTAGAGAATCCCAAACGCAACGCCCGAATTTTAGAGTTGGCACTAGGGCTAAATGGTGAGGGTCCACATACTCAAGCTCAGATTAAAGAATTTCTTGACGTGGAGTACCCAGAAGCAACTGTTAGTACCGAAAGAATCCGTGTCATCAAGAGTGTACTTGTAGATTCGTTTGGCAAGGAACTAGTTAAATCGTGGGATGAGTTTTTCGAAAATCTGTTTGATTACCTGTACTCTCAGGTCCCAATTGAAATTGGGCTACTTGCCCAACGCTTAGCCGATCCCAAATATCAGAGTTTTAACCCCAAGCTTGGACATCAAGAAGCATTTAGTGAAAAACCATTTAATGTTTTGGGGCTGATGAAAATCCTAGAGTTCAGACCAAAAGTCGACACGAGACAACTCAAAATTAAGAGGCTCTATTTTGAGTTCAATGACACACGTATAAAGGGTCGTGAGAGAAATACTAAAGAGTCTACGCTTTTCCTTATTCCAAACAACTTTAACGTTAAGTTAGAAAACCTTCTTAACCACGCAGAACGAGCTGTAAAGTTTAATGGGATGATACAAGAGCAAATCTTACTACCTCTCATGCCTAAAAAGCTGCCTGTACATAAAAGAGAGGAATTAGCTCACTCTTTGCTTATCTGTCATAAGGATTTCATGTGGCTAGATGAGCGATTAGGCTACTTGACCCTAACTAACTCTTTAGATAATAGGATTACAAGATTTGCAGCTAAGATTTTTAAAGTTGTTGATGAGATTTCAATTGCCCTATTTTCATGCCAAATATCAAGAGCAGTACGGGCCCAAGCTCGCGCATTAAGAAGTGACTCAGATTTAGAGTTTCTACAAGAGCGCTCAAATTTATTGAATAATGTCTCTTATGGTTCTGACATACCTTTCAAAGTGCAAGACGCTTTAATGTATTTCGTTAGAGCGGGATTATGCACGATTGATGAGAGCAATACTCTTCGTCCTACTGAGCTGTTACTGGATAACGTTGATGTTTCTCTTCGTCGTTCAGAAGAAATAATGATGGACGTACTAAAGAATGCACCAAACCAAACGTTAAGTAACTCTGAATTCCGCGAGAAAAGCATAAAAGAGATATCTGAGAGGACAGCAAAGCTGTATGACGAACGTTTTGAAGATTTTATTGCTAAGGACATTATTCTTAAGAAAGACCAGCTCGTGCTTTTTAATAGGGATAGCGTTGACTCTTTAAAGAGATGCACTAGAAGCGCTATTGAATCTCAAAGAAGCATTTATAAAGGCGCTCGACAACCTCTTTATCTAAGACTAATTGAACTTGCCAGTTTATATATTGAACGAGCCAAGAAAGCTAACGCTTCAATTGCATCTAATCGTACACAGTTGAGAAAAGCTAAGGCAGATAAGAAGGTGAAGCTTGAGAAAATCGAATCTCTTGAATCAACCTCTTCTGACTTACGTTTGTTAAAAGCAGAGTGCTCTGATTTCTCGTTAAGAGTTGATAAGTTACAAGAGGAATTGCAACGATTAAACAGAAAAGTTTCTCAGTATGAAAAGGCAGGTGAATCTAGGAGATCTTTGTTGAACTCAGAACTTGAAAGGATTCATATTGCTGAAAGACACATGTCATTCTGCGAGCGATTGCTAACTACAAGAGACTCAATTTATGAAAAATCAATTCAAATCGTTGTCGATGAGCTTTGTTCTACTCTGATGTCACTCAAAAGTAGTGAGGTTGATGAAGAAATACTCAAATCCAAGTCAGACGTTGCTATTAACGATGTTCTCGGCTCAATTCTAAACAGAGTTGAAGGCATCGATTCTGAGTTTTCTAATGATCTCGAGAAGCTTAAATTTACTGATATTCTAATCTACCGTGTGATATCAGATTCGATTTCCTTACTCGATAGACTCGACTCTGAGCTACCAGAACCAAATGATAAATTTTCAGATTTGATATTGAATTTGATTTTGGAGTTACCTGAGGATTCCGATGGTAATAGGAGCACTACGTATAGCGAGTTTAAATCAGCTTTAATCGAAAGAGCTATCGCTGACGAAAGAAACCATGCTGTTGGCCACTTCAACCAACATAATAGCTATAGCCCCCTCTTTGTTCGTGTGAGAAAAGCGGAATACTCGTACGTAGGTACTGAAGCTTCTAAGCATGCTGACTTTGAGTATATATAACTAAGAGATCAGGAGTACAAATGCTAAAGATTTTTAACAAATTTATGATGTTACTTGCCCTATTTGCTACCGTAAGTTTGGTGTCATCAGTTGTTGAAGGAAATGCAGTCTTAGTCTTTATGACGTCGGCATTTGTACTTGGTTTGCTATGCATCATTCATAAGTTCAAAGGTGGAGTACTATCTCCTACCCTCTTAAAGGCCGTTGAGGTTGCAGTGGTAATTGTATCTATTGGATGTTTGCTTACAGCTCCTCCCGGCGAGGGATTTTACGTTTTAGCTTGGTTATGGACGACCGTGTTTTTCACGCTGTATAAAAAGGCCGATACTCATGTCTAATTCATTAAGCAAAAAAGTTAACATACGTGGGCCAAATAACTACCAGTTTTTAAAGTGGATTCTGGATGCTAACGATAATTTTTTGGCACTTAACCACTGCAATGACCCGGATGGTTTTCGTACAACATCTAAAGCAATTCAATCTCAGCTTAATAAAATTGATGAAACGGATGTACAGAAGATTCGGTCTACTTTCATGCAATTATTGGTTTTCTTTCCAGAGTCTAGAGTAGATAAGTTCGTCGGTTTGTTTCATGCTGCGAAATCTCGTGATAAAACTTCAACAACCACAATGGCACTGTCTAAGCTTACCAAAAAAAGGTTTGATTCCTTATGTAAGAGAGTAGCTAAGTCTTCAACGAATGATGAGTTTTTAAATCTGCTACTCGATTTAGCGGAGACAGAATATGGGTTGGATGAAAGTAACATGAGGTAGTGGTTTGGTAGGGCCCATATTACTATTCATATTAGAAAATAAAGCAGCTACGATAGCTGCTTTAATTTAAAAATTAATAGTTAAAAAACTGGGATTGTTGACTATGAATGCTATGTAAGAGCTTATCACTATATATGGCCCCAGTGGATACTGCCCTCTCGTTCCTCTTATATATGTTATGACGATGAACACAAACATAAAGAGTATTGTGAGCATTGTTATCTCTACGCCAGCCCAAGCCCCTATACCAGCCCCCAGCCTTAAATCACCATTTGCCATTCCAATATTTTTGTAAAGCACTTTATGCATAGTATTGAAAAGGTAAAGAAGCCCATACCCTAATAAAGCACCGCTAAGCGATTCTTCGGAAGATAGATAGCCATACTCTGTACAAGCCAGAACCAAACCAGACCATAAAATGAAATTTGTTAGTTTTTCTGGTAGAAATTGACTCGCTAGGTCAACCAAAAACGCCATTGCTGTTAGGCAAAAGAAAATGAGCATTAAAAGAAACTGCTCAAATGAAGTTGCTATTTGGTATAGAGTCACCGTTGAAGCGGCTACGGTAATTTCTAATACAAATACCTCTTTATAAGTTTGGTTGTTTCCCTTCAGGCCACCAGCAATGCAGGAGAAAGGTACCCAGTATCCAACACTTTTGCATAAGCTAGTGAAGTCAAACCGTCCTTCACGGTTACTTGGTTCTAAAGAGTATTCAGGATAATAGGTGATGAGATCATTTCTGATCTCATCTTCTTCAATTTGTGGCAGAAATCCAGCTATGACATAAGTGATCTTTGCAATGAGACTACCAGTAATTACCAGGAACAGATAAGAAATCATTGTTATCTTGTAATCTCCATAGTTTCTTGCTCTTTGGAGTTCATATCAGAACGCGAACCATCACCTCTTCGCAATGTTGCTCTCCATGGCTTATCTAAATCAATCTCCGTTTTTAAAGGAGTACTAATTTCAGTTAGATTCTCAAATGCTTTAGCTACGAAGTAGCTGTATGGCTCACGTTGATTCTTCTTCGCTGTTCGAGGCATTTCTTTTGCAGCTTGTATTTCACGTTCTGCTACCAAACCAGCTGCTGCAGATTTTAAACTTGAAATCTTTAAGGACTTTTGTGTCCCATCTAGTGGGTCTTCATACAGTAGATTTTGTCTACTACTAGGGTCATTCTCAATAATACCTTTCTCTTTAAGATCGTTAACTACCTTCCTTACTCCAGTTTCGTGCAGTCTGGTAGCAACTTTGTTGTAGTATTTAGATAGTTCACCTGTATTACCCACAGGGCTATTCCATATGCCGAAAAGAGCTTGCCTAAGCGTATCCTCAGGTATTTGACGTTTTTCAATAGCGTCCTTTAGACAAATTCGACTAAAGTATATAGGGTCATTAGCGCCCTTAATTGGGCTTGAAGGCGTGGTAAGATATTCATGTACCTTTGCGTGTAGCTTTTTATCAAGAGCAGAAAATTTCGTCACGTAGCCTTGCTCATTGCGTGTAGATTCGATCATCATCCCCACTCTAGCTTCAGTCGCCAACCAATTGCCTATTTCACTAGCTTTAGATGCATATTCTTGTTTAGCTAAGTTGTCTTCAGGTTTTTTTATTGATACCAATACTTCAAGTGCTTTTTGAGTTAGCTCTTTGGTATCTGATTCTGGAGATGTCTTTGATGCGTATAGGAAGGCTGCTTTCTTTTGTATAGCTGACTGTCCTTTGTCGCCTACAAGTTCATTAGCAAGTTTCACATAAGCTTTTACATCAGGATTATCATCGAAGTCGAAGTCATTAATATTGACCTTTGTTGTCTCCGAGAATGTTTTGGTTACAACCTGGATAGGCTCCTCTGATTGGTTAGTCACTTCTACTTTATGTGGTGTCTCAATTCTACTTGTAACGTCATGGACGTCTATGGCATTTTTGGCTGCACTCTCAGCTATGTTTGTAAGTAGTCCAGTAAGATGGGCCACACTCTCCTTATCTGAGGATTTGAGTGACTGAAGTACTTTTAAAAGTTCCTTTTCTATCTCACTTTGGTGTTGTCCATTTCTGGATTCATCCTTTATCTCGTTTGCAGGAGCTGTATTTTCTATGTCAGGGCTTGTTGTGTCTTTTGACGGTATCGCATCTGAGGATGTCTGTTCACTATTAGGGTTATAGGAAGAGGAAGTACCATCAAGGTCTGGTGCAACATCTAGGTTCGCATTAAAGTTTTGGTTCTCAGAAAGCGCAATTTCCTCAAACATTTCGACTTGCGCCTGGATTGAGTTTGCGGCTCGTTGTTCATTCCAAGCTTTCTGCTTAGATTTATCGAATATAGACGTTAATTGTTCTGTTGTTGGCACATTAACATCTGGAGCTTCTACGTCTACTAAAGGTAAATCGATTTCACTTCTAACATTCAAAGTAGAGGCTTCTACAGTGGTTGTTGATTTCCAATATTTCGAACTATCGGCCCAGGCACCTACCGTCGTAAAGCTTGAAATTCCAACAAAAGTATCTTTTGGTGTGAACTGGTCACTAAAGTTAATACTTGTAGCATTTAGTTCATCTAACACTAGCTGACTTAATGATTTTGCCCCAGTATTAGTTTTTATTACTTGTTCATCGCTGTTTGGTGGTCTTGTTGTAGAGTTGACAAGCACATCTGTCGTTCTATCAATCTTCTCCATAGATTGCTCAGCCAAGGAACGCTCGCCTACCCCTGTAGTTTTCTGATGCTTAAGATCCAGTCCATCGGACTTGGGGTCAACTTGACCCAATTCAATACTTACGTCATTGATTGTCGTATCTATACTGTGTCTTTCTGCTTGACTTACAGATGATGGCTGTTCGTTAGATACGGATTGGACTTCCACTTCTTGGTCAGCTAACTCAAACAAATCTATTGTGCCCTGGTTTTCAACATGTTCTGAGCCAGCAACACTAATGGTTTGCTCTTCCTCATCTATGCCGAAATCATCAAGACCCCATTCAACGTCTTCCATACCTGAAAAATCAGGCATATCGCTCTCTAATGGGTCGATTGTTGAGGGTTTAAACGATGGGGCGTCAAGTTCAGATAATTCATCCAACCAGTCATCTGCATTATCGAGTAATTCTGGGCTATCCGTTTCTGCCTCAACCTCAATGCTCTCTTCCAGGTTATGATTGCCGTGAGTGAGTTCATCGGACCAAGCGTCAGGGTTAGTCAGTTCTTGCTCGTGGTTTACAGGCTCGTTGTCTGTTTCTAGGTCAATAGCATCAACTATATTTTCTTTGAGCTGTTCTAACTGGGCTCCCTCTATTTCAGGTTCCAGTTCATTCATGTCAAGGTTAGCTAATGTGTCAATATCAAAGTTGAAATCATCGACAATGGGTTCTATTTCATGTGTGGTTTCAATAAGATCATGGTCCAAGCCTGTATATTGTTCTCTGAAATCAATATCGAAGCCACCATCGGCAGCAAGCTCTGCGAAGTTGGTACTATCTAAGGTTAATTCATTATCGTTATCTAAACCTTCTGTATGGGCGTTTTCGATGTTGTATAGCTCAATTAAGCTAAGAGTCTTTGTCGGCTCTCCAGTTGATGCATTAACCCAGCTACCCTCTTGGTTCAACATTATCGGGGTATCATTTGATATTGGGAGTTCGTACGTCCCCCAATCTGTTGAATCAATTTGTACTAAGCAGGTTTCTAGTTCTCGAGAAAGTTGACCAGGTTCCTCTTGCAGTGGTGCTTTTGGCTGCAATAGCGGTAAATCCACAGGGTCGATTGTTGTTGATATAGGCGTTTCACCATGCTTTGAAATATAGTAAACGGTTGTAGGTATGGTGAATTTAGTGCCATTCAATGCGTCAATTTTATTCTCTGCAAGAGCCAATGAATCGAACTCATAGTTACCGTTTACAGCTCCATTAGGTGCAAATGATTTAACTGTGTAAGGTTTTGACTGCCGCTCAGCGGGTTCGATATAGAAGTTTTGATCTGCACTAGAAAAAGCAGATGTATCGATATCAATAATGTTTGGTTGAGAGCTGATTCTGTCAAGCTCATAAGCAACTTCATTACTGTCAATTTCTAATTCAGTTACTGGTTCAAGTTCGTTTGTCGTCGTACAATTTATTTTGATTGTCTGATTTGAGTTTTCGAGCTTTGCTTGTATCGACCTTGGGTCCACTAATGTAGACATTACTTCCGATACGCTGAGGCCGAATTCTTCCTCAAATGTCCTTGAAGTAGTTCTGTCTGGCTTACCATCTGCATCAATATCTCGTAATACAAAGTTTTGATCAGTAAGCCACTGATAATTATTGTTACTAAAATATATTGATTCGACTACAGCGTTGATGTCTTGTGCAAGGTCTGCTCTGCTGTTGTATCTCGGTTGTTTCAGCCCTTTACTACCTCCGATAACAAGCTCACCATCTTCAGAAACTCTTATTGGTCTAGCAAATGTTCCCGTTTCATTCTCAACAAGCAAAACGACATCATGGGCCAATTGAATATCCCTAATATCGTTGTATGTATCTGCGGAAGTAAAAGGTACTTTTGATTCCTCGTCAAAGCATCTGTATGTTGAACCAACATATTCGAGAGCTTTGGTGTAAGCACTATCAAGGTTTTTTTCAGCTTGAGAAAACTTCTCATAAGCTATCTGAACTGCGTGTCCCTTTTCAATTTCTAGGTTTATTAAAATTTCTTTAGCGGTGTCTGCTTTCTCAATAGTTTGCCAATCTCCGTCGATGTGACGTTGTAGCGAATATGACACTATTCGTTCTATATTATGTTCATTAGGAGCTACGTTAGCTTCTTGAACAGGTAGCTCAGAGACTCGGTGATCTATTCGCTCTTGTTCTACGGATACTGCTTTTGGAGTTTCGAATTGCATTCCAACGGGAAAGCTAGTGGTTAGTAGGGTCCCATCGATGCCATATGCATCAAAGATATCAGTGAATTTATCTCTTTCTGCATCCAGAAATTTCCTGGGAGCGACATACTCTTTTGATGGTGTAGTATTGTTGCTTATTACCAGCTCTAACTGGTCTCCCATAACTTCTATAGCTTTATCATATTCAAAAATATCGAATAAATTATTGTAGTCTGTAGCCTTAATTGCAGTGGCTTCTGGAAGTACATCTAACTTTTCCCAATCAACGCTAAAGCTTTTTACCCCAAATTCGTCGTAAGCTTGAAGAGCGACCTTCGCGCCTGTATTCAAATTAAGAGCTCTAATCGAGTGTTCACTCGTAGGGGCTTTTAAAAAACAGTCATTATCTGAGGCGTTTAATAGGGGGTTGTTAGGGTAGTCCTGGCTGTACCGCTTTATTGCGTGAGAGATATTATTAGCAAACATCGCACAAACAACAGCAACATCTAAACCACGTTCCTTAGCGGCGATAAACAAAGACCCTCCATTAGCAAAGCCTTCACTCGTTATGATCGTTGTCTTAGGTGTAATATTGCCGAGTTGAACAAAATTGTTTTTCATGTCGTCATTCATGACTTCAAACATTTTGTTAGTGGGATTTTCTTTGTTCCAGGGAGAGCCATTATGGGCTAAGAACTGTAACCCTCTAGTCTCCTCCACATTAGGGCCCATTTGAATGCTAACCGCTGGTTGGTCGTATAAAGATGTTAGTCTCATCAGACCATGGAGTTCTGGATAGTTTAGTAAGGCCTCCAAATGTTTTTTTTGGATATAAGTGCCTTTTACGGAATCTTTAGTGAGTTCTGGTTTTTCGAAATTGGCATCAATTAAGGTTTTAACCTCGATCTCACGTTTAGCGTTAGCTTCAGCTATCTCTTGCATCTTCTGTTGATGCTTAAGCTCTGCTTCTTTTGCGGAGGCAGCTATTTTATCCGCTAGTTCTTTTTGACGAGTTTCGTGAGCAAGACGAGCTTGCTCAGCTGTTAGGTTTGCCTCGTTACCCAAAGGGGCACAAGGTAGACGTTCGCACCAGCCTTTGAAGTCAGGTTTAAAACTGATAAATGTAGAGTCTCGACCTATAAGCGAAATACCGACGGCAAGTGAGACCGTTGGCGTTATGTCACTCGGATTTTTGTCGTTGTAAAAAACCCTAATCCCAGCAGCAACCGACCATTCTGACTTTTTACCGCCTTTGTGGTGGAATTCCTTAGCGATACCTCCGACTTTTGCACCATTTTCACCAATAGTTGGAGAGTCAGCGTATGAGTTTAGGTCAATGTCAAAATCAACGCGCTTACCACTAGAGCTTGTGTACTTTTGACTATCTGCGTAACTTTGTATCTCACTTAAGTGCTCTTGAAACATATTTTTACCAAGAAGCTGCAGTGATTTAGTGTCTGCTTGATACGTTTCGCTCAACATTAGCTCATAAAGTTCAGCTTTGTGTTGATACATTTGAGCAGGATTAGCTAGTTCATTTTCATGAACCCCGTTATTTAGAGACTTTATGTTTTCTCTAACTAGCTTCTCTAATCTAAAAAGTGAAGAATGATCTATGTACCCAAGTTTAACTGCTTGGCTAGAGAACTCACTTAAAAGTGAATCTTGAGCTTTGTGAGTTTTATCTAAGATTGATGCTGAGTTGTGTTCTGGACTAAACCTACGTTGCCATGCTTCATATGCTTTGTTTTTAGCGGCCACATACTCAGGATTTTTATATACATCGTCTCCGGTAGCCCTGAGCTCACTTGCAATTTTTCCGAGCTTTTTACGCTCTTCAAAGAATTCAGAAATACCATTTTTTGAATAGACTTCAAATCCAGATGTTAGATGGATGGCCAATGCAGCGGCTTTAGCCCAATGAACTTCTGCAAATTCCCTCGAATAAGTTTCATTGAGACTTTTTGACTTTCCATTCACGTAATCGGAAAGCTTTAAACTAGCACCCATTGAGTTCTTGGAGCGTCCGAATGGATGTCCATAATCTCTCAAAATAGTTTTGTTACGGTCTTTTTTAGTGGCATAGACCGTGCCTCGGAGACTTGCTTCTAGTCTTTCTACAATGTTACTAGGTGTATTGTGATTCATAGTTCCCCCCTACTCGCTAGTTTCATGTTCAATTTGGATAGGTCTAACGAGTTGCCCAAGTGCATGAGGTTCGCTTTGTCTATAAATAGATTGTTTATACGTGAATTTTTTTAGTGCGCCTGACTCTGTGGCCGAATAAACCCATCCGAACACCATAAAGCCATTTTGTGCTGCAATCAGTGCAGTATTGGCAATGAATTCGCTAGAGATTTCTCCAATTATTAGGAACTGCATACCTGAAGAAGCGTACTGTGAGAGTAAACTATTGATATCACCTGAAAGGTTTGTGTGAACAAGATCTGTTAAGTAGATAGGAAATGAATCTTCATACGCTAGAAATGTATCTCCATTTTCTTCATTCAAATGCTCTCGTACGCTATTGATCATTCCACCAAGTGGATCTTGTTTAATACTCCCGAAGCTTAACTGAACAATTCCCTCTTGAATTTCAGGAGTGCTTGTCTGATTTGTCTCTATCTCAAACTCAGATGTGTACATCATGTCCAAAATTAGGGTATAGCCGCCAGGGATAGGGATTGAGTTTATTTTAATGCCGCATTCAAAGCTTTCATCAGTATGTTCTGATGTAAGCATTTCTATAACCGTGAAACCTGAATACGGGGTTTCATTTAAAGCTTTGGTAGGTATGCCGGATTCTTGCAAAAATAGCTTTAACCCCTGATACATACCTAGAGAAGTCCAATCAAAAGATTCAGTAACCATTTGATTTAGACAGACGACTCTATTGATAGAGTTATCTATAATATTGAAGTGGATCTTGTGTATCAGGTGCTTTTCCGCAAAAGAAAGAAATTCAATACACCCTTCGGCCTGATGTGGTAATTGGTCTTCATATAGCTTTTCATTAACTTTCGAGAATACACTGGAGTCTATCCTAGAAAGGTTACGAACAATCTCACTTTCAGGTGCTATGGCTATATAGTAGTTATTTGCCATGACTTGTTCTTGTATGGCGATCCCTGTACCGGGAGCCGATGATTCGGTGTCTGTTGTAGGTAATAAGCCAGCGCAATCAAGCCAAAAAACGATTTCGTTAGAGTGGTTTTTGCTACTAATATCGAGCTGTAGTTGATAGTAATCATTTTCGCTAGGCAAAAATATTATGGGTTTATTGTTTAGGTTTAGAACAATTGATTTACCATCAGTGCAATAGTCATAGAGGTCCTTATACTTGTAGGCTTCTTTGTTTATTTCTAGTTGATACAAGCCATTGAAGTAAGGTACTCCTGATTTCAAGATAGATAACTTTTCTTTACTCATATTTAGGTGAGGAAACTGAATGCATAGTTCTTCAAGCGTCATATTGTTAAGCAAACCTAAGTCAACGCTATCTTCAATGTATTGATCTAGTAAACCAATGTGCTTTGCGATTCCGAAGTGCGAAAGCTTGCTGGTCTCTTGATGGAATCCTAGAAGAAATTTAAAGTTTGTTGGTACGTTTTCACTTTCCATTAACTCAATAAAATTGCTCATCGTTAACCTCTTCCTAACCCAAGCATGTTGATGGTTGTGTTAATTGTATTTGTAATGTTTTCAACAGTTTTGTGCATGTTTTCCGCAGCTTTCTGGACAATCTTGCTAGTCTGCATACCTACTTCCTGAACGTTTTCTCCAGAAAGTAATTTAGTTGCAGTTTCAAGTGATTTTTTACATTGGGATAGCTTGTCTTGGCCTACGGCTTTGCCTAGTTGGTCAATCGCATTAGGACCAAGGTTGTCCAATCCCTTTTGAACTTTTGAAACACTTTTATTTAGGTCACTAGCTATCTTCTCGAAGTTTTTCTCAGCTTTTTTAAGTGTTGAAGCTGGTGCTCCTTCTGCAATCAGTCCTTTTAGGTCCAGGTAGGACTGTTGAAGATCTCTTGACCTATCAATGACACTGTTGATTTGTTTCAACCCTGGCTGTTCTCCTTTTAATTTGTTGTAGGAGTTTGTTAAGAAAGAAGGCCCACCTTGAGCTTTGGAGCCGTTATGGTTGAGGTTAAATAGGCCATAAGAGTTCCTATTTGTATTTATGTTTTGGTTGTACTGGTCGACCTTCTTGTTTTCTTTATTTTGTACACTATCCTGCTCCCTTCCGTTTTCCTTACTTGGTGGGGTAGTTTTTTTTCTATTATTTGGTTTCTCTTCATCCTGTTTAGGAACGTTTTCATTCTCAACATTACGTTCAATAGTTGCTGGTTGGTCTGGGGATGCAGTTTTTTGTTCTGGGGGTTCTTCTTTTGTTTTTATATGCTTTTCCTCAGCAGGTTCAGTATGCTTCAATACATGCTCTTCAGTTGAAGGTGATCCTTTTCCTACGGAGTGCTCAATAGCTGAATTTTTTAAGCTCGCAGCTACATTTGTAATACCACCAGCATCGATACCAGTACTTTCAATGTTAACGGTAGGTGAAAATGAATACCGTTTTATTGGTGTGTCAGGTGTTATTTCTGATATTGGAGTGAAGTTGATAGTTTCTGGTAAATTGGGAGCTACAGAAGAAGTGCTTAAGCTCTGTCCTTGGCTTGCGAATTCAAAGTCAGGTGTTTCAAGCCTAATAGACTCTAGCGGGATGCTGTTAATAAGGTCTGTTATTGAGTGTTTGTTATAGTCCATTTTCTGCTAACTCCGCTAAAATTTGAGTCTTAAGAGCAAGGTTGGCTTCTCTTGTAAGTAGTGATTCGTAGTAGGCCAAAAGGTATCTTGCTAATCGTGCTGATTGAATTGCATTCATCCGAGCAACACTTTCGCTGGTCGGCCTAGGAGACAGCCCATTAACTGTCTCTACAGGCATTCCTAAGGATTTCATATCGCTAAGCTCTTCCGTTCTGCCTTGCCATATATCTGACTGAATAGAGTTCATATCGCTCAATTGGGAGCGTTTTATATAACTCGATTTCATAGTGGCAATCGCTAAGTCACTTCGAAGGTATCTATTCAGTTTTCTAGTTAATCTGAGTTCATCGTCAGAACCTTTCATGTCTTTTGGGTGAGGGATCGTAGATTGATTTTGAGTTGTTAACAGACCAACTAACTGATCCATAGCTAAACGGTCTTCGTGCGATAACTCACTCAATACTGCTTGCCCAAAGGTGTCATTTAGAAGGATTGTGTATTCTTCGTGAAGGTTAGGTGCGCCAATAGGAGTTCTATGAGATATGCTGGACTTAAGTTTATCAAAAGTTTCTTCAGCTAGTTTTCCAGGAAGTACCTTCTCCCCCTCAATTACTAGTGAACTAGTTAGGCCATCATCATCAAAGAATAGACAGCCTTGTTCATCAAAATTAGCTACATACGCCCTCTCAACAAATTCACAAAGGCCTGGTGTAACTTCCATCTTTGATTGCATTAGCAAATTGTGTGTTTCAGAGTGACTACCTGATACAGTAGCTGTATGGAAAGCTTTGAGGTTGTCGTCGTTTTGGAATGATTTAATCGCGTTATTGATCTCGTTTGCCATTTCTTGAGACTTAGTCAGCGCTCTTTCAGCTGCTGTCATACCATCAGTGGCTGTTTGACTAGCTTTTTGACCTGTTTTGGCTGGATCTACAATCGTCCAAGCTAAGAATGCATGGCTTGTGTACGGAATGAATGCAACAATAGCCACCCCAATTGTAAAGAATTTCTTCATCTTTCCACCCCAATAGCATTGTCTAACGCTGGGTTAACCACTATTTCGTTATCTGGAATTAGATTGTGCTTGTAGGTTGTCTGGTTGATTATCTGGTTTTCAACACGATTACTTAGCATTGATTGCGTGTTAGGTACGGCCAATCCTGACGAAGGTTCGAAGAGATAGTCTGTTCTATCTAATAACAACGGAATCTGATGGGCATTCGGTGCATTGCTACTACGATGGTGTTCAACGGATCGCTTAATAACACTATGTAGTTCATTCAGCTGTGCAACTCTTAGCCATGTTTTAAAGTTTTCACTAGGTTCACTTTTATCAAGACGAATACCGTGCATCTCTATTATGGATAGAAGGGACTGTTGCTTTGGCTTGCTCCAATCAATTTCATGGGGGAGTTCGAGCGATGTTATATCCCCATCTTCATCAATAGAAACAATAGGAAGCTGGCAGTTAAACGTAGATGTTCCGTTAAGAGCATTAGCAGCCATGTAAGACGAAAGCATCAACTCATTCGTGTTCCAGTTAACTGCAAATTGAAGGTGTTGCTTTTCATTGATAGTTAGACCTAATGACCTACTAATTGAATCAAAAACATGGTCTTGTAGGCTATCTTCGAACCTCATGTTTGCCTCGTTGCGCGGGGGGTAATAGTTGTATAATATAGGACATTCATCAATTAAAAACAATGGTGTAAAATGGGTGACTATGAGGGAAATGCAGCCTGGATTGCTGCAGTTAGTGGGCGAGCAGACATAGAGCTATACTCTATCTTCAGCCTAGAAATTAAAGAAGTGTCGGAAGGTAGAATAGGACTTTCAAGGAGTATGTCTTCTATGATTGCTTATTCTATTGATTCAAAACACAACCACTATTTAGGTTGGCCACTAGGTGAAGTTTGGGATGCTGTAAAGAAAATTGAGTTTACCGGGTTCAAAGTAGAACCAACACCACTCTCTTTATCAAGTAGTCACGAATTGCAATTGCATTATGAAGTCGAAACGGAGGTGATTGTTTCTGAACGATCTCGCAGAGGGGTTCATAACATGACAAAGAGTGAGAATCGTCAACTTCATATGTGCCTACCTGTTACAGCAAGCGTTGATAACAAGTTAGAATCTGCCTCTCTAATTACTCTAGTGCCATATGACGGTAATCATGAATCTGATGATGCGGATGCAATAGTAGTAACTCCCATAGATTAGACTTTTATTATATTGAATAAAAATTTGGCCCAAGATGGGCCAAATAAAGTTTCAGGGTTTGGGATGATATCTAAAGTTATTATCTAGTTACTAACTTTCCTTTCGTTTTAGTAGATCGAAAATTGTTCTATCACTTCTCATAACTCCGCGAATATAACCCCTTTCACTTGCTGGAGTGTCTTCGTCTCCCCAAACTAGGTAGGGAGTTCCACCTGCGAACATTAAATCGCCCAAAATCTTGAATTCCCTCATTTTAGTTTCACAACTCTTCGAAATGTTACTTGGAAAGTCTCTTAAGCTCTTAGTTGAAAAGAGTTCATTGTAAGCGGCTTTATTATCATCAGAGCAGTATCCATTAAGCACTAACTCACCAAAGCTATTAAGGGGCTCTTGGTGAGTACGATATATATACTGATCGACTGTAAAGTTATTCTCGAATGGGTAATCAATAATCCGTTTTCTAGGATAAGGCATGTAACGTACCTTTACACCCTCAGCATTTAAAGAAGGAATTAGAGTATGTAGCTGTTTACATACTGGACAACTAAAATCGGTAGCAACTGTCAAAGTTCCCTTATAAGGGACATCTGCATCATTTTCATAAACAATAAAGCTATCATCATCTATTGCTGGAAGAAGCATCGGAGCGTATGTAGGTCCTAACTTTTGACGCATATGAGGCTCGATGTTCTTTAATTCATCCATGATTGTGTTAGATGTTTTTTCGGAGCTTACGCTTGGAATAGATGACTGGGTTACGGGTTGTTGTTTGCTAGAATCAGAACTTTCTTGATGCTCAAGCTGTTCTTGTTTCGCCTCCATGGCCAACTTTCTTTTGATTAACGCCTGAACTCCTGGAGATTTACGTAAAATCTCGTTAATCTTTTCTTCATGAGAGCTGTTTAAGTTGGTGTTATGTTCAGAAGGTTCAGCTGGAATTGGTTGAGGCTTGGGCTTGGTGTCGCTCAATTTGACTGAAGCTTTATGACTGCTATCGGTGAAAGCAACTATTGCCTTCTCTTTGGTGATTATTGACTGTATCTCATCCTTATGTGCGCCGAATATACGACCAAGGATGTTATCGCCATTGGACAGATCAATCATTTTCCCCTTAATTGCAAAGTTAACATCGCTATCAACAATGAATGTCCCTTTATTTGTGAAGGCGGCATAAAGGTTAGTGTCTTCCATGATTTTAATTATTTTGTATGTGGTTACACTCATTTTTTCTTCAACGAGGTGTTCAATTGGCAAAGTACTCGATCCACTAACATAAACCTCACTTGTCGGATTACTTTTTATAGGTGCTTTATCAGTTTTATACTCAGCAAAAGCGTAGAAACTGGCTAAGGCCATTAATGATAGTGCTAAACCTTTCTTTTTATGGAATTTGATCATGATTACCTACTCATCGTTAAATTATCAAACAAGGTGTTGGCCATGTTGTTAGTGATAGTTAGTTCCGTCCCATCTACTTTATGGTTTACTTGTTGGGTGATTGGATTTTGACGCATCTCTATATGTTCTAAGAGAGAAGGGAAAAGACGCTTAGTGATAGAAAACTGAAACTTTAGAGCTTCTTTGTTCAGTTGTGAGTTAATGTAAAAAGCTGAGCTAAGGGAACTACAAAGAGTTGGGCTGGTAGAAGGCTTATATAGGCCAAGTTCATTTAAGCTTTGTAAGATCTGGATATCTGGGGAGCTGCGTTTTAAACCAGGCTGAACTAGTTCTTCAGTTGACAAAATAGGTCCACCAGCATCAGCTAGATACGTCTTTTTATCGCTCAAGCCCAAAGCACTTTTTGTAAATTCAGTTACCATTTCTACTTCTGAATGTTTGCTGTACACGGAACGATGATCAACGACATAAATAGCTGAGTGGGCTTGGTTTCTTTCTGTTAATGCCGCAAATCTTTCCATGTCTATAGCTACACAAAGCTCGCTTAGGGTATCTTCTACGGAGTTCTCTGCACTTGGATACCAATAATTCTCGGTCACACGCCCGTATGAAAGCTTTCCAGATTGATATAAGTCTTGAAGATTATTTGCGATATCACAGACAGGCGTATCGTAGTGTATTGCTACGTTCTGGTAGATGTTTAAGGTTGATGGCGGTTTCGTTGGAACTTCAACTAATTCAGACTCGGCTGACTTTAGAGAAGTGTTGTAAGTTAGGGCTTTAACGGAACTTTCATCATCTAAGAATGTAGCTACATTAAGAGTAGGTGTATCCATTAAATGGCTTGCAACCATTAACTTATGAATACTCGTTGGTCCAATACCCTGATTGATACCATAATTGGCTACTTTAAGATTTAATAGTCGTTCTGTATGTGCTTGTGCTACAACGTCTAGGTTTATTGGCCTAACCTTACTCAGTGCTGTTTTTATGCCTAAAGGTGATAACTCACTCAGATCGGCTTTCACAAGTGAACGACCATATTGATTTGCTATGGTTTGCAATTGGTAGGCGATGTACTCTCCTTGTTCGTCAGCATCTGTCATAGCGATAACATTGTCTGAGCGTTGAATTTGAGTAGACATATACTGGTATACGTCAGAGTTCCTTGGGGACCACTTTAGAGAAGGGTCTCCGACCTTAAAATCGAAAACTCTCCCCATAGTAAATCCGCAAGTAAACTCTTCTTGAATACCTAGTGCACCTAGAGCCAAGTTAACTTGCTTCGATTTAAGGCTGCTTTCAACAAGTATTAAATTCACATTACCACCCTTTTTTCACATCCCATTTTGGTTTGGTAGATTGGTTGGTATCTCTTGATGAACTAGGAAGGTTTTGTTCAGATTGAGGGTAAACGGCTTGTCTGCTTGTACCGTTTCTACAAGGTATTAAGTTACCTTCAGAGTCAAAGAAACTGTCTAACTCTGAGCATATTGGCAAAGTTGGGTCTTTCTCAGGGTCATAAGGTTCTGGGTCTGGTTCAGTTACCTCTCCTTCATCATCCTTACAGTATGTAATTCCATTTTGTGTATAACATTCTCTGTCTCCATGATCAGGGTCTTCTATGTCTATAATGTCACCGCCACCATTCCCATCAGACGCACATTCGTACGAAACCAGTTTTCCCTTGTCGTCATAGACAGGGCAAAACTTACTTTGCATCTCAATTTGATCATCGAAGATGCCTTCCATCAAATTATCTAGGTCGAGGTCTACACTATCTGGAATCGCATCAAGTACAGGGCCAAGTGCGTCGTCAATGCCTTGCTGCCCAATATCCTGAATGGTATCGCATAGAGCTCCTTGTAAACCATCGAGGCTAAACGAAGGTAGACCTGGCAAACTAAAAGAGAAATCACACCCTTGTGTCGGGTCTATATAAGCAAATGGGTTTCCCATCTTAGGATTGCTAGTATCTACGTCACATATACCAGCTGAAGGTGCTGGCAATGAGACTTTTTGTCGACATACCCTTGCTGCTTCACTCTTAAAGGGAGTGACAGTTGCAATGACTGAAGCTAGAAGTGCAAAACGAATAATTTTATTATTATCCATCCTTAGTATTCTCCTGAATTAATCTTTTGTGAGTTGCCAGTGCCAATCGAGTTGCATCGTCACTCAAATATTGCTTGTCGAATTCGATTAGAAAATTGAAGAGGTTTAATCTTGTGTGAAGAATTTTGGCAAACTTATACCGGTTTCGGTTTTCTATCCTTTGACTCGATAGAGTTTGGTTCGCGTGGATAGAGACGATGTAATTCCATTTGTGATCGTTTTGACTGAAAGCCCCCAGCCAACCAAAAGCAGCTAAAGACGTTTTTAGCGGTAAGCACCCCAAGATTACGAGTAATCGATCGGCTTGCTCTTGCACATCCTGATTCAATGGGAAATTTGCTAATTGAGGTAGGTTTTCAGCAATGCGATTAAGTTCTCTTAATGATGGAGACTGATCCTCAACAACCCAGCTTTCTCTGGCCTCAAAGGATGAAATGCTGCTCATTACTTTTGGCTCAACCTCTTGCCAGTATTCATCTATCCATTTTTTATCGAACGTTAGTCTAATCATAGGTGACTTTTGGGTTTTGCTGATGTTGTTTTTTATTGTAATATGACATTAGTTTCGAGTCTATTAGAGGTTGAAATGAAATTCAATAACTCAATTATCGGCCCATTGGTCGACCCACAAATGCATATCTTAAGAAACCACCCTGCCTCGAATCGCGAGGTTGGACTAAACGATGCAAAGTTTGAACATATGTGTCTGCAAATTGGTGTTTCAGAATACGCATTGAATACGGATAGGGCGTTGAAGACTGGTCATTCTATTGAACATACACAAGTGCCTGAACTCGACTTCTCCGAACTATTCAACGAAGCAACTCCATCTAAACCATCAAATGATGGAAACTCACCGTCTCAACCAACTCAAGACCTATCATTTGATATTGGTGGGTTTGATTTATAGAGAGCACGCTAATGTTTAAGAAAACGTTATTAAGTTTATCCCTCGCGGTCTTATTGCCAGGGAAAGCAAACGCCGTAATCTGTACAGACCCAACAGGCTTAGGTCAGATAATCAGCCAAAGTGCTCAAGATGCGATGTTATGGGCTGAAGAAAAGGGGTTAAAGATTTCTGAAATGACAATGACAGAACTAATGGAGGAATGGAAAGCATCTCAAGATACGATGCGCGAACTCGCATCAACACAGGCCATTTCTAACAGTGTTTCGGAAACTTCTAACCTTGAGCTTCAAGCAAAGATGGAACCCTCACCATTGATGTGTGATGGCATAGCAGCGGTGTCTGCACTTTATGAAGCTACAGATGACTTTTATTGCGAAGCCCAGACAAATAGCCTTGATTTTGCTGTGCAGCTTTCAGATGAAATTGAATGTGAAGGAGATAGATGTGAAACAGGGCTGCAATCATTAGCAGATGAGTCTGTATCACTTTTAGAGGGCGTTACGCATGGAGATACTGTTGAACTCGATTTATTAAATATAAAAGGTGTTTTACCCGGCATGGGTGAAGGTGGCTACTCCAAATCGACTGATGAGAAAGAGCGCACTGACACTATGCTTAAAGTACTTTTTAGCTCCGGTGAAATAAATAAAATGCCCCGCGGTGAGAATAACCAAGTTATCAATGAAAGCTCGGGTGCAGATGCAAAGATGGCTTACAACCGATGGCTTAAACGTCATCTAAGAACAACAGCTGGATTTAATACAGCTCTTAGAGTTAACGGGCTCACCAACCCTCGTGATGAAAATGGGCGCCCTATTCAATCTATTCTTGAGCAAATAAAGGCTGATATTGATTTCTATAACTCTCCTGAGCAAATAAAGCTCTACGGAAATGGTGGTGACAAGTCTTGTTATTCACGTAAAGCCGCAATGGTAAATACCCAGCGTGAAATGGATGATTGGTTAAACACGCCAGCTGGTCAAGCTTGCAAGGCTAATTTTACCACTGTGGAACAAGTCCAAAGAATGAACGCTCAAATTGATGCAAGGGTCCTTGCTCTGCTGGGTCATATACTGGATTCCCAGCTATCAAGCGAATTCAATTTAGGCTTACAAACTCAACTGCTAAATGAAATAGCTGGAAATGCAAGGAAATACTAATTATGGCTGTAGAGGTCACTGACGTTCTAGAGCGGTTTCTGACGCATGAATTTGTCATTTTAGTTGATGGAATAATCTTAGTAGCTCAGGGGCTGGGTTTATATCTATTTGTCCATGGTGTCTTTTTATGGCTTTCCCTCATGAGGATAAGAACGTCGTCCCCCATGGTGAGTCAAATGTATGGAAGCCCTCCCTCACCTAAATTGATAATGGCAGTTTTTATCGCTTCAGCATTTATGTGGAAATTTGGAGAAGGAATAGCTGCTTGGGGGAGTCTATTTTGGCATGGTTCAGGATTAGACTTTAGCACTCCCTATTCAGCGGCAATGTTTGATGACATAAGTCAGCGAGCTACTAACCTAGTCAATGTTTCTACCGTAGGAACGGGGATGCAAACTCGTTCTATTGCTATACGAGCTTGTTTTGCGGTCATGTCTATTTACGGAGTTATATCTTACTTCAGAGGTGTGATGGGAATAACTCTCTTAGCCAATCCACAGATGTCAGGACAAATTAAGTTTAGTCATATTGTTGTTCATATGGGGTTCGGAATTTTCCTTGTGTACATCGATTTCTTCTATCAATCACTGAGCAACACTATCACAGCTGCAACCATGAACTGAGGTCCCCTATGGCAACTTGTGCAGATTTTACTCTTACTTGTATAGAGGCTCATGTTCAGACAGGGTCGACAACAAACTTTTTAGCAATTTTATTCGGTGGTTGGGTACATCACCTTTTTGGTAATCAGAGTGTAGAAGCGACATTGACGCCTTTAATGGTCATGTTGGGGGGGCTCAATTTCTTAGCCCTACTCTATGGATCAATAAATGTCATATATAACTCTGGTCACATCATGATGAATGCTGCTGCTACAGGTCATGTCTTTGGGAAAATGTCACCATACGTTCCATTAAGAATTGCAATAGCGTTGGGGTCATTGGCACCTATGATTCATGCTGCTGGTTCTTTTGTATCGGTAGGACAAGCTTCTGGGATGTATGTAATCGTCCATGGTGCGGGAGCAGCTGATGTATCCTGGAAAGCTGGAGTAAATGATTATGTGAATCATACTGGAGCGCAAATAGCGTCTACGAATGTAGGAGAAGTGTTCTCAGTTGGAGAAACTATGGTTTCTATGCTTTCTTGTGCTGAGTTGTTTGAAAGCTCAAATGATAGAAAATTCACTTTAAAATCGATTAATTCAAATGGGACATCTAGCATATTCCCAACCGACTCATTTCCATCATTTTCACGAATCAGCTCAATGTACCCTAATTCAAGCGGGTCTTCTTCTCTTAATTATGTCGATGAGCCTATAGGAAAGAATGGGGCTGAAAATACTGGCGCTATTTTAGAATTTCGTGGAGGAGCCTGTGGTTCAATCAGGTTTGATTTCGCCCGTAAACCTACTGCTAGCTCATCAGTGGAGCAAAAGCTTGCATATTACTCGAACTACTATGGTACAGAGGCTACGTTCACTTTCATGTCAGAATTACACACGCTTGTATCGAGTATGTTATCGCGGCTGAAGAACGCAGATTTATCAAAATATGTAACGGCAATGCGAAGAAGTGATGACTCTTATTATCGTGAATATTTACTCAATGAATTAGGCTCTAAAGAGTTAGCTGAAAACCTATTCAAAGCGCACGTTGATTTAGCAATGTGTAAGTCTAAAGTTGTAGAGCGCGGTTATATGGGGGAGTTATCTCAGTCTTGGCAGGGTCAATATGAAGCAAGTCGCTGCGGTAGTTCTAAAGCGAATATCAGCATATCAGGCTCATCCTCGCTGGTCGAAGAGTTAACAGAAGGGGGCTGGATGATGGCTCCTCTAGCGTTTAGCCGTATGAATGGAATGATGCAATTAGCTTCATCTGGAGTAGGTTTTTCATTAGACAATGTAATGAGTACAAATATACCTGAAAGAACTAGTTTCTGCCGTTCTGTATTCTCATGGATTCCAAGTATAAACCTTTTCGATTCCTCTCTTGATGATGAAATAGATGAAGCAAACGAATGTAAGACGTATTGGCTGGCAAGCAATTTTCCAAAGTTCACTTGGAACTTAACTGAACAACTTGCAATGAGTGGAGACATAAAATCAGATTGGCCTGAGGCGCAGAAGTTGAATAACTGGTCCGCACTAATGGCCGTTCACTCGACAAATGAAAACGCAAAAGCAGCGGCGACTGGCAACGAGTCTGCAATAGTATCTGTTGCTTCCGGAATATTAAGCTCAGCTCTAAGCCTTGGTAATTATAATGGTAATCTGGCATCTGCAATAGAAACGCCAGGGATGAGCGGCATTGACTATGATGGAGCTCTATTCGACGTTACAGGGTCTACAAATGCTTTGGCGTTATTATCTACGTTAGGTGAAGCGCTTAAGAACATTTGGTACATCGTTGTATTGGCAACTGAAGGCGCAGATGTAATCAAAGGTGCCCTCGAGAGTTCTGCTTTGTCAGCTCCATTCGCTATACCTTTGGCCTTCTTCGTTAAAACAGTAGCCCCATTGGTTGTATCAAGCCTTCTAGGTGCTTTTATATTAGGAAATGTATTGCCCATGGTGCCAATAATTACATTCCTATTTGTTGTTACCGCTTTTTTCATCATTTGTGCCGAAGCTCTGGCAGGCATTGCCCTGGGCAGTGCTTTATTAGCTTCTGCTGCAGGTGAAGGGCTAATGGCTGTTCATGGTCTAAGAATGGCCGCTCTCTACGGAGCAATATTCCTGAGGCCGACTCTTCATGTAATTGGACTAATGCTGGGGTTTGCAATGTGTAACCTCAGCTTAGCTTTCCTTAATAGCGTTTGGTGGAAGTCAATTGGAGTTAATCTACCTTCCTCTTGGGACCTTTTTGATTTAGTTATGCTTACAGGAGGATATCCTATCGTTCTATTTGGTTTACTTACTTATTGTCTGAAAGCTCCGAACTTATTAGCCAACAATTTAATGTCTTGGGTTGCTACGGATGCTATTGGTCAATTTGGTGATTCTGAACAGTACCTATCAGCAACCAATGGTACCTTCAACAAAATGTCTGATGCTTTTAATGGTTCACTTCAGAAACAACAACCTCAACAGGATCAGCAAGGCAATGAAAATAATGGCAGTGGTAATAACGGAAATGGCACCAAAGGAAATGGTGAAAAGTCTGAACGACCACCAAGTGCAAGCAAATAGGACTATGTAATCTATGATACTTTCAACTGTTTTTAAAAGCGCTACAAGCAAAAAACCTAATGATTGGACATGGAATATGTTTAGACTGAGGTTTTGGACTGAGTGGGTTCATATAACCCCTATAGATAGAGCACTGGAGAGTATTCATAATGAATACAGGCTCCCTGGAGGCCTACTTAATGAAATAAAGTCTGCAAGAGATTATCAGCAATCTTTTGACCCTTTAACGTCCCTGCCTTATCTAGACTCATACACCGAAGTCAATAGAGAGTATCTACTGAAACATGGTTATAGCTTGGTTGAATCGAGTGTGCTTTCAGAGGCTAATGGAGGTATTCCTGATTTGCAGAAAGACAGAAATCGTTTGTTGGTTCTAAAACACGAGGAGCGTCCCAGTGATTCCAATGAGCAGCTAGCAAACGATATGCTTGAAATTAACCCTCATCTACCTCAGTTGACTGCCTCTGAATCAGCGAACCGTTTGATTTTAAAAAAAGGGGAAGATGGACGGTATGATTTAACCATTCAGCGTACCGAAGAGAAGCCAACTACGTACATGGAACTTGTTAGAGCTGTCCCGGCCCATATGAAAATGGTTCCGTTCATGGAGACCCCCGTACACTTCAATCTTGTACCTTTTGATGAGGTTGTTAAAGCTGGTTTCGACATGAATGATGAACAGGTTGAAGGCAAAGCCAGAAACCTACAGCTGTCTATTTGGCTAACGCTATTTTTTGTATTGGCTTTTTGCTTCTTTGCTGTAAACAGTGTTGCCAAATTCATTATTGTAACGATAGTAACCTCGGAGGTTCAATTTAGTTACCTAATGACATCCATGTATTTGACCTTGCTAAGTGCATTTACTTCCTTTATCTATTTTCATTACCTGCATTTATATTGGCAATATGACACCAATCGCTTTGGTTCTGTGTATTCATTTTTAGTTGCCATCAAAAAAGATCCTATGCGGTTACTGCCACTTTCCAATAAAGCCGAGGTAAATAATGTTTAAAACCTTTGTGATTTACAAGTTACCTGAAGACTTCAACTTGGAGCCAAATCTGCACTCTGAAATGTTTGAAAGGTTGAAGGCTAAACCTTTGACTGGTGCGATTAAGACTAAATATGGCTGGGCTGAGTTACTGCAATCAAATAAACCTTACATTAAGCTGGAAAACGATTATATTTTTCGTATAGAAAAGCGCTTTAGGTCTGTTGCATCTAGTACATTGGATGAAGCTGTCAGGCAGAAAATGATTCAGCTTGCACAAGATTCCCCCAGGACATGGGGAGTAAATGCCAAGGTTTCTTCACAAGATGTCAAGAATTTACGTGAAATGTGTGAAAACCTTCTTATACCGAAATCGCTTACACGTTTCAAAGATATCATTGTTTGGTTTAATACTGAGCTAAAGTTTCTTTTTATCGGTTCAAGTGGAAAAAAAGAAGTTGAAGCGATTATTGATTTATTCAGGCTTACATTCAAAACATTTCCTGCGAGCCCGCTAACAGTTAATAATGATGTTTCGAGTGTATTTACTAGTTGGCTTAGCAGCCTGGAGTTACCGCCTACGTTGGCAATTAAAAATGGTGATATTGCATTTGAGAATAGAGCGAACGGTGCGAACAAGGTGAGATACAGTAACCAGGATATTGAGTCAGATGAAATCAATGCTAATTTACTAGCGCAAAAGCGCCCACTTCAACTATCTTGCGAATGGAACGCCACTTTAGGGTTTACTGTTAATAACGAATTAAAGTTTTCTAAGATCAAGCAACTAGGGCTGTTAAAAGAGAAAATAAAAACGGCCAATAAGGAAATGGAGATCAATAATCCCGCCCAGGAGATGGAAGCAAAAAGAGTTAAAGATATGACCTCCTACACTTTAACTCGACTGTCAATATTGAACCTTATAAAAGAAATCTTACCTTCATTAAATAGCTCAACTGGATTCGCTGGTGGTGCGCAATCGAATACATCCGAGCTAATAGAGGGATTTGTTGAAAGCATTGATTGATGTATAAGGGCCATGATCTCGTGTTTATCGTGAAGAACGCCACGTAGATGAGCTGAAAACATTAAAGGGAAATGATGAAATTGAAAAGCATATTAACATTAGCTATCGCACTGCCTCTTTTGAGTGCTTGTGACCTTGTAGATGATTATAACGAAATGGTCAGTGAGCAAATGGCTGATATTACTATCTACATCTCACCTGTAGCTGAGCTACAGATTGATGATAGTGAAATTGGTTATGTTCATGGATTCGAAGAGTGCCCCTACGAGTCCGTAAATTGGTTGTTTGGGTACTCTCAATCAGTGGGAGGCAATA
Source organism: Vibrio sp. 397 (assembly GCF_033339395.1). Lineage (NCBI taxonomy): Bacteria > Pseudomonadati > Pseudomonadota > Gammaproteobacteria > Vibrionales > Vibrionaceae > Vibrio > Vibrio sp. 397. The sequence goes on from NZ_JAWOUN010000009.1 coordinate 138,748, forward strand.
ATTGCATCAAAATAGGTCCTGAAACAGAAAACATCCAAGTGCGAGTTATAAACGACCAAGTTAACTTAATTGAAACATGGAATGTATCTAGGGTTGGTGATGCCGTTTCACTAACTAGACCAAACGGCTTCAAAGTCCGTGAACCATCTAACCAGTCGTAGGGGGAGAAGGATGCCTAAGCCTCGCGGTAGGTTTATCGGCCACAAGCAGTTTGCAGTCGATCCCAATTGGGTTAAAAGCCAACAAGAGATTCGAGCTCTCAAAGAGCGAAAGCGTTTTGTTGAGTGGTCGAAAAACTGGATTACGGTAACTCGACTAAAAACAGAACGATTGTGGACTGATTCAGCTATCAAGAAGTGGCTTGGCGAGCCAAAAAAACAAGCAAAATACAAAGTATTTGCTGTGGAAGATGTTAGAAAAGCTGAACGGAAAAAAGCGTTTAAAGAGTGGTTAGCACCTCGACTAGATAAAAAGCTGGCAACTAATCCACACTTTAAAATCAAGAAGATTGGAACTGTATAACAACCAAGGGGAAAATATGGTTATGTATAGCACTCAAGCTATAGAGAACATTAGAAATGCTGTTTGCAGACTAAGTTCGCATAAGCTCAATCAGAGTATCAATGGCCTACGCGAAAAATTGCAGGATAAGTCAGCATAGTTTTGCAAGATAAGTTGACAAAAAAACCATTGAAACACTAGATGTTGTACGCACTGGTAATAGAATTAGCACATATAGGTTTTATGTCGTTAATTCTGCAATTTATGCAAACTATTACTGCAAAAATTAAGAAAGTCATTACTATCGGAGGACAATAGACTTTGATCGGAAATGTGCCTTTTCAAGCGATTCTTAGACTGTAAAAAGCAAAGGTTTGATCATTTTTGAGGCGTATTGGTACCAGAAACACTGTGGAAATGACAATAAAGATTGATCAATCTCTAGCAAACTATTGGAAAGAACTGATTAAGGGCAACCTGTCAGACCTAGTCACATCGAGATAAAGAAACTCACAGATTGCATTCAGACTAATTCAGATAATGGCTCTTTTTTCATTGTCTTAATCGAGGTTCATTGTCTTCAAAAGCCTGTTTACTGCATAGTAGATGTAAAGCCCTAGTTGACTCCCTAAAAAGAACCACCACCAGACCAAGTACAAATCAATTACATCGAATTTACCAAACAATACCTGCTCGAAATCTAACATTGATTCTGTAAGTGGTCTTTGTGCACCCGGCAAGCCTAGCCTATCAAATGGTACATCACTAAACTCAAGATAACTTAGTAACCAAACGGGCATATATAGAAACACTTCTGTATCAGCAATTGAAACTGCTATAGCACGTAGATACTCATATCCTTTGTATAGTATTAGAAGGCCACCAAGGCCGATTAGATAGTGATTGGGTTTAAGGAGTTTCTCTGTTACGTATGATAAAGGGATTAGGACCGTCCTTACGAGCTTGCCCATTACGTAGTGAACGACTCCTGTAGTTACATAAAAAAGTAGAGCCGGAGTACGAAGAATTCCAAAGAAGATAGCAAGAAGTAGGTTCATAGGGCATACCTTAAGCTTAGTCTATAATATATTATAGTTTGGTATGCCCTGGAAGGGAAGATATTTAAGGGTAATAGCAATAGATAGTTGCTAGTGCTCGGTTTTCTCTAGGTGTTTCCCAAAGTTTAGTTTTGAAATTATACGAGTAAAGGCGGACAAGAAATTGTGAGCCAGATGCATTTTTTGTAACACCGATTCGGTTTAATGAATAGTCAGATACGACTACACCGTTCGCTGAGTGGTAACGCTTACTATCTTGCCAGTCTACAACAATTCTATTTGCCGCATAACCTGCACCATCACCACAATTTACACCTTTAATTGCACCAACTCCGTTTATTGTAGCGGAACCTTGGTGAACATATTTACTTGTTAGGTTTGAGAGAGCTACACCCCCTCTCGATGTCAAACGAATGTCTCTTGTTCGAGAAACGCCATTTGGGTCAAAAAACATTGAGGGGTCATTGAAATCAACAACGGCTCCAGGGACATAAAGAGAGCCATTCTCGAGAGTTGATATGTTTGAACCAGTACCGATTGCCAAGCCCCCTGCGAAATTATTCATTTGCGATGAATTGGTTTGGTTGATTCTATTCCGTACTGTAGCTTGGTCTATTGTTGCTGAGCCTATACTAGCTGTATTTATATCGCCGTTATTGATGTCAGCTCTATTAATATCAGCACGATCAATGTCAGCGTTATCGTAATCAAGGTCAGTGCCGCGAACACTAGTTAAGTTTGCCGAATTGGAGCGTAACGTGTCAATAGTTCCGGAGTTCGCGTCTATGGAATTGACGTTGATGTTGTTGAGGTTGCTGGTTCCATTCAAATCGAGTCTAAATACAGGGTTTTCTCGGTCCACAATGCTAGATACTTCAAGGCGGTCCATATTATCGACATCCTGTCCATTCCAGTCGATTGTAGCTAACGGTGAGTTTGTACCATGGATACTCAGGTCATCAGAGAAGCTTGTGCCCCAAGTGATATCCATAGTAATGATACCTGTATCAAAGTCGCAATCCACTTGCGAGATAGAGGTGCCTGAATTTAGGTTTGCCAAACCTCCACCAGCAATCCGGGCTATAGTACATGAACGTTTGACTCCGTTTTCACCAGAGAAGTCAAATCCCCGAGTTTCAGCAGTATTTGAGACAGTTAATTTGAGTTCGACCTGGGTTCCATCATTTGTAACTTCAGTTTTGTATTGCATGTTATCCCCAATTCTAGGGGAATCTTCGAAGTCACAGAATAGGAACTCAGATGTTTGGGTACCACCACAGGTGTTTGGCTTCAACCACATTGTTCCAATGTGCTCAGCACCGTTTTGGAAGGGTTGGCCCGGCTGATTCCATTGGGCTAATGCGCCACTTTGTCTTGAGGCATTCTTGATAGCATGAAGCAGCGTTGCTATACGCTGCCCTTGAAGTTGGTCTACTTGAGATTCGTATTGATCACTTTTCATCATGAGGTAAGTGGACATGATGATACTTAAAGCGACAGTAGAGGCCAATATGCCAAGTTGAAGGAAAAAGCCTCTTTGTCTTTTGATTGAGGTTCTAGGCAGCATATTGGCCACTCTTAGTAATAATGATTAACGGTTGATGAATGTGATTGCTACTTCATCGCCAGATGCACACTGTGTTTTAAGAGTGTCATTGCCATCAATTCGCGTACCTTCAACCTGGATCTCAACGAAATTTTGGAATACACGGCCAACCAGGAGGTTGCACTGATCTGTTTCTACGTTAGAGAATGTGAAAGTGTAGAACTTCCCTGTACCTGTGGACGTAATGCCATCACGGTTAGTAGCAGTATCAACGCTTCCACAGGTCAAACCGTTGTCAGAGAATGGAGTTGTAAATTCATCTTGAGTTGCACTTAACCAACTGGATGGCCAGATGTTCTTGTCGTAACAATCTGTATTGTCAACAGATGCGTAAGAACCGAAACCACCGACTGTTCGTCTAAGTTCGTCTGAAGCTTGTAGTAAAGCTTTCTCTGCATCATCGACAAGTTTTTCAGCCCCGGAGTCTCCCATGGTAGTTGCATAACCAACAACCATTACCCCCAAGAATGCCAAAACAAGCTGGAGTTCTGTAGATAGAAATACACCACGTCGCTTTGCGTGAATACGGTTAAGTTTATTTGGATTATTACGTTTAGGTTTGAATAACATAGCTATTTTTCCTTGTTAAAAGCTATTGGATTTTATACATGATTGATATATATCAATCAAGTGGAATATCAGTGTTACAACTTGTTAATAGAACTATCAAGGTTAATTAAGGTTTTGGCCAATTGTAGAAATGGAGAGACCTACTATCGCGTTTACACTTAACACAGCCATCATGCAGCCTAGCATGATCCCTGTCGTAAGCTTTTTCACGAGCGTTTCAGTGTTAGCAAATACTTCTTCGGTGATATCGTCTAGTTTATTTGTAAAGTCTGAGGTTGTAGCATATGACTCAATCTCAATTCTTGGTTCTCTACTAAAGAAATCACAAGCGAGAGCTTGCCCCTCACTCTTTCCTCCAATCATGCTTAGACGCATTTTTTGACACCAATGTTTTACATATGGCGTTGAGTGGGAACCTACCAGCTTTAGTGCCTCTGAAGAAGGCATCCCCACTTTCAAAAGGGCGTTGAATGTTTGCAGAGTTATAGCAGAGTTAATCGCGTCAACAACATTCCAAGGTGGTAATTTAGTTAATCTCCGATGTATTTGATTGGGTAAACTCCAAACTACCCATACTCCGTAAATTACAAGAAATGCAGTAACAAATGGGCTTATCTCGTATACAGTTTTTGTAAACTCTCTTGCAAAACTCATCATTGGAGTTGGTTTTATATTTAGTCCTTTGAACAACACTGCATAGATGTATAAATGAGCAAGGCTACAAATAAGCATGATTAAACCAACACCTATGATAGGACCGACTATCCCTAAAAAACCAGCCCCCCTCATCTGTTGTTTACGCTGCAGCTGACTGACACAAATACGTATTACCTTATAGGCAGCTGTTTTTTTCTCAATTGCGTAGGCAACACCAATCGTAGTTTTATCAAAGAATGGAGCGAGCATATAAGAGATAACTGGTTTGTACCTATACCGGTCAGCCAGGTATTTCACAAATTTTGTTTCTGGAGATTTTGGTTGTTGGGATTTATAGGCCTCATAGAGGGAGTCCAATACATTTAAGATGGAATCACCATCTGCTAAACGTGATGCAATTTTCTCTAGAAGTTGAGACTTTCTCTTTGAGCCCACACGATAGTTTGTAGACTTTAGCTTTAAGGTATCAATGAAGTCATCACTAAGGTATTGACTCTTTATTTTGAGCAATTTTTGGTTAATATCGTTTTCCATTAATTAAACCTCTGGGTGGTAGAGAGAAACATTTAGCTCTTCACGAACCAATCGAGAGACCGCAAGTTGATCGATTTCACGTTCTATCATCTCAGGGTCCAATATCCCTTTGCACATTTTATAAATCGCGTGCTCTAACTTAGTAAAACCACCAGTGTTTAGCCAATGAGCTTTAGCCAAATCATCTTCGTTTTTAGCCCATAGGTTTCTGATTGTTTGATCTGGCGCCAAGACTTCAGCTACAGGTGTTCGTCCAACACGGCCATCTACAGAATAATTACACTCTTTACACCCACCTTGCTTTGCGAAACGTATGTTCGGCAGGTACTCAAGTAACTCTAGGGAAGATAAGCTTTGTATTAATGAATAAACTAATGGAGAGTTATTCGGAAGCTCATCATAACTTCGACTACAGGACGGGCACACGGTTCGTACTAAAGACTGAGCAATGATGACAGTTAGGGTGTTTGATGATTGATAGACTGATCTAGCTACACCGAAACCGTCCAAGCGACCTGGTACATCACAAGAAGATGCGGCATGTATTGTTGAGAAACATACATGGCCAGTTCGGGCAGATTCAATTGCAAATTTTGCTGAATTGTAGCAACGTATTTCTCCTGTACCCATGATATCTGGGTCTAGTCGCATGAAGCTTTCGGAAATTCGTTCAAACTGCTTGGTTAATGTGTTCATTTCATTATCAGAAGCGCTAGAGTTATCTTCTAAGTTAACTTGTGAAACGCCCTCTAAGTTCATCTCGATAGGGTTTTCGGCAGTAACAAACTTCCGAGTAGATTTGTACAGGTCTTGTAAGTAATCGATAACTGAATACATGGACTGGGTCTTACCAGAACCTGTAACACCAGCAAACAGTATATTTCCTTGTTTTTTACTGGAGTGTTTTTTAATCAACAGCGTTTGAACTGGGTGATATCCAGCTTTATCTAGCTTTCTTATAGAGGATTTCTCCCCTTTACTGGTAATCCTGCATACTAGATCTCCACCGCCCTCAGTTTCTCTTGGTGCAAATTCAACACGCATTTCAATTTGAGTATCGTTATACGTGTAGATAAATTTACCAGATTGAGGTTCTTTCCAGCTTAGGTTATTACCTTGGATGCTAGAGCCGGATGCTTCATCCCCACCGATGATGTTGTAAGCAACATCAACAGTCTCGTAAAGCCTATCGTATGTATATTCTTTGAAATCAATTAAATCGCCATCTACACGTATACGTACTAACGTGTTGCCAGGTATATTAGATACTTCAAAGTGAATGTCTGACGTTGCAGGGTGTGATTCTAAAACAGACGCAGTGATCGCTTTAAAACTTCTGCCCTCATCATCTTTAGATTGGTTTTCTTCAGAGCCCATGAAGATGACATCAGCAAGTAATAGGATTAGGTCTTCTGAGCACTTAAGATTAATGACTTTTGTATGAGTATGATCGGTATATCCCAAATCATCTCTGATAGTCGCTCGAACTTGTGTGATTGACTTTGAAAAGTCTTCTGTCATTAATACGGTAAGGTAGTTGTATCCTTCTTCCACACCTTGAATATGGCCATCCGAAATAAGGAATTTTTTACCATAAGCTGGATGTAACACTTTGTGCTTGTCAATGATACCACCTAAGGCCCAAGGAAGTTGTTCTCTAGTGTCGTATGTTAAGTCGTTAAAGAAGTGTGAACTAGAGCTACTACGACTACCAAAGTACTTTATTAAATCACCAGAAATTGAATCTGACAAAATGTCGTATTCGTTTGCGCTGGATTCTACAATGCTGGTTGCAGGTCTATACTCTGCTAAGTTAGTACTAGTCATGAAATTCTCACTTGAACATTAAACCTTGAGAGGGAGAGTCATTAATTAATGTAGGCGCCGGGGCTCCAAACATACTTGATTCTGAAAGCTCCCCAATCTTCTGCTCGATAATACGGTCTCGGAATGTTTGCGCTTTCTTAAAGCGGTCAATTGCTTCGTCAGAGGTTTTAACCGTGATATGTCGTGCTCTTGATTTGTCCATTTTGTGAGTTGAATAATCGAAAGGCATGACTACAGCGCCTTGAAATGACAGTGAATCTACATACCAGTCCCCAAAGCTCTCCCCTTCTTTTAAAGTTTGGATAGCCCCCTTATGCCAAAACTCACCTTTCAACTGACCAGCTATCTCATAAATATCTGTAACGAAGATTTGTTTTTCCATTTCGTTTAGCAGAGCATTAACTTCAGCTTCTCGTTGAGCTCTACGTTTTGTCCTAGTCTCCTCCTGGAATTTTGCTAAACGCTCTTCATCCGATGCCTTCTCTTTTTTCGGTTCAGACCCACCGTTTAGTAATTTGTTATTTTCTATCAAAAGCTGCTGATACTGATTGTCAAGCATTAACATCTTATTAGCATGCTCTTTTTGGGCTCGTATCAACTCATTTTGCGAGAGTGATTTGTTTTCCTCTATAGAGAGGCTTCGTTGTTTTTGGATGTCTTGGTAAGTCTGCCCGGATTGATCATTTGCAAAAGTTGTAAAGCTCAACAATTGGGTCGCGATGCATAGGGTAATAGTATTAATTTTCACGTAATGAAACCTCTTTGTCTTGTTGATTAAGAATGCTACTTTCGTGTATGTACTGCATCTTAAGAACGATCTCTTCTGTTTCCAGATTTATCGAAATGCTCTGTATAATCATGCTTTTAAATTTGTCGATATCGTTAGCTAGTTGGTCCAAATAGTTAAATGCCCAACCAAACCCACTTAACGAAAGTTGTACATTCACAACGGTGTAATCTATTTGTGGGTTTCTTACTTCAGTGGAATATGTTTCGTTTTTAAAAGGGATCTCCCTTTCTGTTTTGCGGTTTGCTGAAATCGCTCCGTACAGTCTTCCATGTGTCTTCTCTGCTTGTTGCTGAATGAAGGTTAGTAAGTCTAGGTAGTGGCCGTGAGTTTCCTTTATGAAGATAAAAGCGTCACTTTCATCAAAATAATGGTCTGGTTTAGGAAGCGGTACTATTTGAGACGTAGTAATCTCTTCTCCAGAGAGTGAATAAGTGATAGTTCCATCGAATTCGATGTTGTCTCTAAAATTGGCAACCGTTGTCCCTCCGTTTTTCCACAAAACGGTCGTCTCATGAAAAAACTCTTGGTCTGCTGGTTTGTCTACTGTTGATGAGTCTCTAGTAATGATTCCTTTGGTAACGAGATCGACAGTCATTGGGAACCATCCACCAACATCAACAGGAAGAGAGTTAATATAGGCTTTAAGGTTCAAAATGACCTTTTTAGGATCTGATGCGGTTAAACGTTGAGTAAGCCATTTTGCTTCCTCTTTAGTTGCATTTGCCTTGTCTATTCTCTCGATTTTTTTATGATTCAAATCGTTTTCAGCTTGCTTAGCTAGAGTACTGCTTGATGCTTTCTTCACCATTGAATCTATGTCAGGAATTACATACTCTTGCTTGGAGTTAGATTTAAATATCTGCACACCTATCAAAAATATAATTCCAAGAGCCACAAATACGATGTGGGATGGTTTTATCTTTGATAGAGGGTTTGTGTTGAGTAGCTGCTCAATTGTTTGAATTTGAGCGAACTTTTCATTAGGTACAGCTTCACATATGACGTCATATGAGTGCTGTTGGTACTCTGAACGTGACTCTTCAAATAGTTCTGAGATATTTTCTGTTATCTCATTAGGGACTACATAGCGTAATTTTACGTGATGAAGATCGTACATTTGATAATGGTCGAAGATCTGTTGGATAACTTCTTCCACCGTTTCAAATACCAAATCATTCTCACCACCAGCTGGGCACTTATCAATTACCAAAAGATACCAATATTTACCGGATGGTAGCTTTTGTATGAAGAAAGCATTCGGGTGATCGACACAAATAGCGCGAGCGACGATTGCCGCCGCGCTGTAGTATTTTGTCGTTATGCTTTGAGCGAAACCGATTGTTGATTTTGGTGCATCATCAATTGTTGACCCTTCAACAATTACTGCATTTGTAGCGTCGTATTTGTTAACCAGATTTTTGATATGGATGGTCTTATCGGATTCTGAAACCTCGTACCAATCTAAACCGATGTAGTGCCTATCAAATCCAAGTTCTTCTAGTGACTGCATAAAAGGACCTAATTGGGTTAAACTTTTTCGATATGAGGCGTGATAATTACTAGCATCACTGAGCGTGTTTTAGCATTAGAGTCATTGCCACCAAACATCCATAGCAAATCGCCTAGAACTGACTGGTTTTGGCCATTGTCAATCACTTGCTCGAACCCAGTCATAACCATTGTTTCGCCTGAACGGATATTTCTAGCGCTAACCATGGCAGTAACAGTTCTGTCTGTTAGTTGAAGTTGTGTATTACCAACTTCTAGTGGGTCAATTGCATTTAAGGTACTTACATCAGTTACGATACGGACAGCAATTGTTCCATCTGAGTTAACACGTGGTGAAGCTAAGAAAACAATACCGTTTGTTGTTGTATCTGTGCTTGCAGATTGTGTTACAACATCACCAGATACACTTTGGTCGATTTTATCCGCATATTTCTTTTCATTTACGAACTGGACTGGAATAACATCATTGTTTGGTACAGTTGTCGTAATTGACTTTTTAAGCGAAAGAGATTTAGTCCCCTGAAGAGCCTTCAATGCCATTTCAGTGCCTTTGAAGCTACCATCACCGATACTCAGCCCTAAACCACCTAACTTAGCTGCATCACCAACTGGAACTCCATCGATTTTAAGTTCGAAGTCATTCTTAGCGTATTTAATAGATTGCTCAATGCCGTAATTTGATTCGTCTGTAGTGATCAGTTCCCATAGCTCTATATCGAGCCTGATCATCTTTCCAGCAGTAGAATTTGACTCATCAATAAAGTTCTCAACAATTCGCAGCTTTCGAGGTGTGTCAGTTACAGCAACCATACTTAGTGCAGGTAACACTTCTACTTTTGCATCTTCAGAAGCAATGGATTTAATCCCCTTGAGGAGTTGGTCCATTGGTTTCCCTAGGTCACGGTCAAATGAATATGAGTGAGAACTCGAAGTTTGAGAGCTTGTCCCCTCGCCTTGCTGACCACCGCTAGTAGACGAATTGATACTTGATTTTAAAGTTGTACTACCAGCATATTGGTCGATCCGAAAGTGTCTAGTTTCTTGTCGGTAAAAGGATACACGACCATCAGATTGGTATTTCCACCATAGGTTGGTTTTTGCTGCGATAGCATCCAACACTTGCTTTAAAGCAACGTGCTTTTCAAAGTTCAGGGAAATAGACACTTTTGCGCCATCTAATAGTGACCCTTTGTTCGTATCTGTATAAAGTGCCGAAACGTCTAAATCATCACCAGTAGAATCACTTGTACCACCGCTTGCTTTGGAACTTCCAGAGTCTTGGTTAAGATACTTGATAGCGTCGCTAGTAAAGCTAATGTAAACCCCATACGAGGCATACTTATTGTTCAAATAGTCAATCGTGTCGCTAAGGGGTTTAGAGCGATATGACATGAATTTACTCGGGGTAAGAAAAATCTCTGGAAGGTCTTGCCTTTCTTTTAACTTGAAAGGTTCCCCAAGAATAACGTAATTATTGTCTTCGCTGTAGACGCTCTGATCTATACCGGGTTTAAGTCTGTGTTTTTGAATCGTCTCAGTGGCAGCGTCTGCCTGTGCTGTCGCAACTCTATTGGCATCTTTACCAGGAGTACTACAACCACTGACAAGCGCGATAATGGTTAGTGTGAGAGCTTTAAGTTTCAATGTGTTGTTCATTACTGGTAAGTCCCTTTTTCAGTAGAACCGCCTTTTAGGATATGAGCAGCACCAATTTCAGGGCTGTAACTAATCCACAATGGTTCTTTTGTTTTTAACGTCTCCTTAAGCACTCTATCTAAGACTCCGTCTCTTCCTGTTAGGTCACCAATCAATACCGAACGTGATTTAACAGGGAAGTCGTATTTAGAGCCCCAAATAATGTCGATATTGGACTTTGTATTCCAAACCTCAAAGTTCTCTTTAAGTGACAGTTTAGGGTCTAATGTCCAGAGTTTTGGTGTTCGTGTCTGAAGGTACGTAAGGTGTTCACGATTTTTGGATGCAGCCAACACTCGTTCTTGTTCATTTAGAACAATATAAATACCGGAATTTAGTTCCTGTATCTTAGCAACAGCACTGCGCCAATTAGGTGAAGGTACCCAGGCTAATTGGTGGGAAGAGATGCCTGGTCCAATATTTACCCGCCAACCAGCTGGTGCTAAAGCATTCAGTATTTCGTGAGCAGGTAATTTATTTTGGTAACCGACTTTAGATTGGATGTCGTTTAAACCATAAGCTGTATCTGACTCGTATTCAGTAAATACAACCCCCGCTTGCGCGCTACTCATCACGAGTAAAGGTAAAATTAATCTTAATTTCATCATAGTAACCCCTATTATTTTGATAAATATACGTCATTTTCGGATAACAAACAATAAACGAAGCTGTAAGGTAACCTACGAATAAGAACAATTTCTTATCGGTTATCTGGCTTCCAAATTTCGTTTTTTCGATATGGCAAGTTGTTGCCTTGGTTGTATTTTGACAGGAGGTGTATAAAAAACTCTAATGGTGTCCTTTTGGTAAGAGAGATTAAAGACATTAATACATAGAAAACACACATGGCTTTAAGGTAGTTCCAGCTGAACATTATTGGCAATGTCAAAACCGGGACGATTGTAGACCCGTCCATAAGTAGGAAAAGTGGTCTTTTCATCGCATTTTGTACCGCTTTTCTATCCAGCTTCGGTTTATATTCCATTATTCTGATTCCATAAGGAGATATTCTGGCCCAATTTCACTGTTGTGATATAGGTTTGCGATTTGTTGAGAAAAGGTAAGCTCTTGTTCCTTTAGGTGCCTTCTTACTACTACAGATATCTCTGTGTCAGATTTACACTTCAGCATTTCTTCTCTGATTTCTTCAGTTAGATATAGGGTTTCTCTAACAGCAATCCTTTCACCGTCGAGAGTTCTAACTAGTATCTGAGCGACAATGCCAGAGAGTTGACTAATAAAACCAGCTAATACAGCCAGCTTATTTTCTCCATCTATCATATTGTAGATGCGGCTCATCGCTGTCTCGCAAGAGTTTGCATGTATTGTAGCCATCAAGAAGTTGCCAGTGTTAGAAGCGTTAAATGCGTTTTCGATTGATTCTTTACTTCGTATTTCGCCCTGAACGATGATATCTGGACGAAGACGAAGAGCAGCTTCAAGGCCTTGATTAAAACTTTGAACATCGGAGTCTGTTTCAACTGAACCTACTTCATGAACTGAAATACTGTTACCAGGAGCAATCTTTACTCCCTCATAATTAATTTCAGGTGGGTCCTCAAAAACTAAGATATGCTTACCAAGGCTGGGAGTTTTTAGCACTGAAGTTACAATTCCGGCCATAGTAGTTGTTTTGCCTGTGCCTACCCCTCCCACAAACATAAGAATACCTTTACGGTTATGCTTTACAAGATTGACTAGCTCCGGCTCTATACCCAAAGATTCTGCGTCCTTTGGTGTTTTAGGGTTCAACCTACCAACCATCTTATAGGTCTTTCCATATTCAAGTGACCTTGAGGTAATAGCTGCAATGCGGAAACTCCTAATCTGAGATTGATCATTGGGGTTTTTGGTAACGAATGCAAAAAACGTAGGAGTAGCTGCATTAACATTGTTAATCAGCGATTTTTTGGTGCCGAGCATATATTCAAGAATATTACGGCATGCGTTAGGTTGCATTTGTTTATCAGTGATTTCCCTGATTTGCCCGTTTACATCGATTCTGATTCGATAGTTACAGTCTATTAAAATGTCTGAAGCACCGTACTCAATTGCTTTCCATATGACAGTTTCGATATCTACTTGTGTCATTTCGCTTGAAACAGGTATTAATGGAATATCATTCATGGTAGGTGTCACTCTTCAACGAGAATGGATTTAATTTGGTCGTGAGTAAGGCCTTCAGTTTCTACTTTAGAAACAGCATCCCTACGTACAGAGCCCCTAGGGTCTTTTATTACTGGTGAAGAATAGAGATCAGAGTTTGTCTGCCAAACTGCCTCACCACTCAAAGATATGAACTGAGTGCCTAAACCTAATTGGTCTCCTTGTACCGTAATTCCTACATTTTCAATAATCATATCTGGCTTTTCTATATATCCGGACTCAACTAAATTCACGTAACGGATCATGGCTGTTGCGTCAATAAAAGCATTAATTACACGAGTTCTCATCTCAGCAATTGCTTGTTCTGAGCCCATGGCCCATCCCTCATCAAGAGCTGAGTTGAAGATCTCCAATTCTTCTGAATTTCTAGGTAAAAGTTCGTCAATTAATGTGGTCGGCGTAAGTGAATTTTTGTCGTAGAGATAGTCAGACCAATGCGGTTTCCTCAACACAGGCTTAGGTTGTTCTCTCAATCGATAGACAAGATTATCGGTCCTGATAATCGTAGCTTTTGTGTCTCGCGTTATCGCGGCATGAGCTTCTACTTTGTCTACCATACCTGGACGAAGGTACTTGGCTTCACCTGAACTTAGATTTGCAGAAGCGTTAATGAGATGCTCGAAAGGTAGCAAGCGGTCAAAGAGGTGAGACTTGCTATCCACTACATCTGTTAAGCGCTCCATCGTAGCTATATAACCATTCGCACTGCCAACTTCTTCAGCTCTTTCGCGGATCGACTCAATTCTGAGTGCCTCTTCACCATCGCTTACTAGTTGTTGTCTAACCTTTACATCTTTTAGTTCACTTAAGCTGTAATAGGTGCGCTTAGATTCATCTGCCAAAGTGGTAACACTGAAAAATAGACTAGCAATTAAACAAATAGCAGTATTGGTTCTCACGCTTTTGTCTCCAAGTATTTAACGACAATCGTCTTAAGTCGGTTATCGACCATGATGTCTACCTGGGCACCCTTTTCAGAGTCAATAATCTTTATTGCGTCGTTTATTGGTTGATCCTTCAGTTTAATACTTACAAACACGCCACCAGGTGGTTTTTGGCCATAAGTAAATACTCGATCAGAACCATAACCTACTGTCTCAGCAATACCTTTTACGGCAGTTTCGACTTCACAATCACAATTCCAGTCAACAACCTTTTCAAAACCAGGTAACACCATTGTAGAGAGCATGCGCTCCTGCCTTCTCTGCTCAGGGCCTTTAAGTGCTTGTGCATGTGCACTTCTCGTTTTTGCTAACAATCGGAGCTCGTCAAGCATTTCAACTGCATATGGCTCAAGATCGCCAAAAGCCCTTTCTTCAGGGCTCTTTTCTAAGTGCCTTAAATCTTTGACTTCATTAGTTGCGCACCCAAGAAGTAGAGTAGAAGCGAATGCTATGCTAGAAAGCTTAAAGACGTTCATTTTGTTTCCTCTTCGTTGCATTGATGCAAAGTGTTTTAGCTGTATTCAGATTTGAAACAGTGATGATTGATTCATCCGTACTGATGTTTTGGTTAATGTCTGGGTGGTAATACCTAACTTTTTGATGGAAGGCTTTCTTGATTTCAGAAATATTGAGGGACGTAATAGGTAGCCCTAATAATTTGAAAGCCTGAACTTCTTCTTCAGAGAAGTTAAATGGGTTTTGTTCATTCAGAGTCGGAGAACTGTGAGATCTACTGGCATTAGAGGGTCTTTCTATCTGAGAGGAAATTGAGTTTGTATAACCAAACCCACGTATCTTCGCTTGTGCTTCCTTTCTTCTAACCGATTGTTGTTGTTGCCGTTGCATAAAGTACAAATATGCGATGCCAAATAAGGCACTCGTGAAAACACCGAATGTATAACTCGCGGACAAATAATATGTAGCAGCGAAAGAAGTGATGAGTATGGAAGCCAAACCCAATATTTTTTCTTTAATTAGTTCGAACACAATAAGATGTCTAATAGCAAATAATAGCATAAATCTATGCCATTTTTGTCTAAAATACAATAGCGAAAGCTGCTAGCATAGGCTTATTATTGAGTCAAATGTTAGTTTAAATTTGCTAGTCTCAGAAGTGATATCGGTTCAATAGACTAATTACTCAACAAATTGTAGAAATATTTGCGTAATGCGACCTACAAATAGGGATATAGCTCACACATATGCAACAAATGATGAAAATTTATTTAAGTTTCACTCTTCATGGGTGAAAATTAGACATAACGGCAGTTAATGTTTAGATACAAGTCACATGATTATTTGCGTCTATTCTCAAAAATAAGAAAGTATTAATGGATAAGAATCATTACAGCGAACTGTTCTCCGACATATTCGCTACAAAACAGAATGAAGGTGGTGCGGCATATTTAATCAATCGTGAGGCTAATCTTGAATTAGTTTCACGGTTAGGTATTAATCATCGTGACGTTAGGCTTAATTCAAAAGAAAGCTATGTTTCAGACCCTAGCGCTAGGCTTTTAGAGAAAAAGTTAAAGGTAGCTCGAGGTTGGCTAGACGCAGAACATGAAATTATTAGCCAAACTCAACTTCTAACAATTAGAGCCAACAATGTTTCGGCGCTTATTGTTTCTCCTGGCTTTACTAAACAGTCAAAGCACTTTCTCTCTAAGATAGTTTCATCTACACCTATGAGCGGATATCAATTTTTGTTTGATGAAATCACTTTCGAAGAGCAGTCCTATTACTTACGTAAAATGGAAGAGTTCTTGGAAATTGAAAGAGCATGTCTTGATGATGAGGCATTTATGGAAGGGCTCTACTAGCGAGAAAAGTCGAAGTCATTATCAGGACGCTGTTGTTTGATACCAATGGCGTCCTTTTCATTTACTGGTCCAGTTATACAAGATTCTAGCCTCTGATTTATTGTTTGTTGACTAGGTTCAAGTACATTAGCTTTCTCAACACTCTTCAAGCTAATATGGTCAAATCTCCTGCCAAACTTTGTCTCAAATTCATTCAGAAAGAAATTGATATCTTGTACAGCATTTGGATTAACTTGCCATTTTGTTAGCAAACTTGGCAAATTTGTAAAACTGGTATTATCGAATTCACTTCTTCGAGCTGGTGGTATTGCACTTAGTCTGATTTGTAGAATGGTGCCGATCATTCTATTTTGTAGTTGGAGAATATCTTGTTGTTTTTGAAAGTTCTGACTTGAGAACTTTTCAACTGACACTTTGAGTTTTTCTAAATCCATTTTTTAGCCTAACTCAAGCTGTGCAAAGGCAAGTGGTCTAACAGATGACTGAAGAATAGCCTTCTTGAACCAGGTCATTGTCATATGATAGTCATAGTTACAAGACACGATTTTTTCAGCGTAGTGGTCATGAGGATAATTCATAGCGATTGACTTAAGGATTTCATAGTCAAATATTTCTAACTTTAGATCTTCAAATCGTTGATCTAAAGAGTTTTTAATTTCAGGTAGAGGTAGCTCATCACCGCTTTGAATTTTCTTTATGATTTTCTTGTCATTTTCAAGAACATTTAAGAGCAAGTACTCTGAAATAGAAAGCACATAGCTTGTAAAATTTGGTAATGTCTTTAGAGAGATTGGGTTCATATATTTTTTGTTTTAAGCTTGTGCCCATCGGTTCTATTGATGGCAAAGGTAACTCCTCTTTGCTTCACCAGGAACCAATCCAGTCTTTATAAATCTTGCTTATGTATCAATATAAGATATACATAAACAAGGGTATTTGCCATTTTTTTGACAACTAACGTACTACTTTGGGGGCGATATGAGTGTAAATTCATGGGAATTTCAACCAGACAACGAGTTTTCTGACATAACAGATGATCTGAATCATCAGGATGTAGTATCAGAAAAAACCTCAGATCGAATTGTTAATGTACACGATAAACACCTAAGCCCACAAAGTACAACTTTGCAAAGCAATGATGTCTGTTTGAACGCCTTTAATCAACAAAAGCAGGACGTTCGTCTATCTGAAGTTGGCGGCAAGTCACAATCAGTGCAACCTTCTGCCACAAAATCAAACGCTTACTTCCACCCAAATAGTCAAATTAATCTCTATAACAAGTCATTAAATTGTGCAGCGGTGATTCGATTAGGAAACATAGCTAACAACCTAATTTCAATTGTTGTAGACATTTGCCCAGAACATAACGGTCGCTCAAGTGATTGGAACAACAAAATCTCAGTTGCCTTTTCTCACACTGAACTTATTCAAGCTTATTCCCTATTTCTTCAAAACCTTAAATGCCTTGATTTCAAGTTAAAGTTTCACCAACAACAAACTGGGCCATTGTCTATAGGATTTAAAGAGAGCTCGATTTATGTAAGCACAATCATCTCCGGTAAAACAATAAGCCTTACAGGAAACATCGCCCAAAAGATAAAGTTTATGGCCCAATTAGAAGTGGCTACAAAACACTACTTCGCTACTGCGTTTCCAGATTTGGACCAAGAACGAATTCTGCGTCAGGTAGCTTTGATTTAGTGTTTTTGTAGTTCGATATTAGAAGCTTCTAGGTGACCAGTAGCTCTCAGATATCTTTTAACAGTACCCATATTTGTCCAATCACCAATAGACATAAGGTCGACTGCATTCATCTTATGAACGACATGCCCATCAACTACCGCTCCACAACGTGCCGAATGCCCTGACCAACAACGACCATTAAATACACTTTGTCGTTCATATGCTTTTCGGAACAATCTAAGTACGGATACACCATTCATAGGTTTTAATGGGTCCTTAAGCTGTCCATTCTTCAGAATCCAACCAAAAATATAATATTCCTGATCTTCGACTGGTCTTGAAGGGGTTACATGGTTGTAAAGCTCTACTCCATTTTCTACAAGTTCAATATATTTCTTTACGATCCCTGCATACCTGCCAATGATAGACTTTTTGGGTGGCGCTGCAGATGTCTTAGATTTTGTCCTCACTATAGTGACAGTGTCACTAGAAATGATGACGTTTTTACGTTTTAAAGTAAAGATCTCTTCTTCACGAAGAGCAGTAGAGTATGCAATGGTCATGTATGCTAGGTCTTTGAAAAGCTTTGGCCCAGCTTGTTCAAGTGTCCCAACTATTTCGATCTGCCTGTTCAAATCGCTTGCTCTGAATGGTGAAGCAACTTTTTGCTCTACCTTTGATAAATCAGATTCTGCCATATCCTTTTTTACACCCCTGAAAAAGTCTTTTATAAGCTTGTCTTCAGTAACGTTGGCGAATCCTAGTTGATTCAAAAATATGGCTATGAGGTTCTTTCGGCTCATTAGTGTCGCATAAGACACTTTCTGTTCATTTTTAAGGTGTAGTATCCAGTAGTAAAACATTCTTGGATGTATAGGAAATGCGTAGGCTAATTCAATATACTCAGTAAATCTTATCCAAGAGCGAACAGCGGAAAACATGTTTTTTTGTGTTGCCTTCGAAAAACCACCACGTGTAGCCTCGAATATGGCCATGTTATCTAGAATTGTCTTTAGGTTTGGGTGATCAGGGTCAATTGCACCGTCAAGTTCAGGCAAAGGGATTTTAAATCGTGAAAGATTTTCTTTTTCTTTGTTATTGCCTAGTTCTAATGCCTTAATCTTTTCTAATCCGGATGCAGGAATTGGTAAATTTTGCTTAGTAATCTCCACGTTCACCTCCAAAAATAAAGTGTTACGCTGTCACCTGTAACGCTAACCTTAACGGCCAAAAAGTGTAATATAACTCAAATTATACTACACTTTATAATCATGTCTATTTATACAGTGCTATTTGTTTGTTGAGTTTATATGAATTATTCGAAGATTAGCTTAACGAAAACAAAGCGAGGTACTAAAGTAAAACCCACATAATAACCCATGGTTCTACATAGTCTGCTAGACTGCGTAAGGGAATATTACTTGAATATAGATAAAAAAAAGGCAACATTTAAAGTTGCCTTGTGCTGTTAGGTTTGAAATCAGTTGCTTACTGAAGTCAATTGACCATTGGATAAGTCTTCCAGTGGTGGATAATCAGGAAGTCCATAGTCAGATCGTAACCAAGTTAATTTCTGGTAGGTTTGTTCAATCCACTCTGGCTTTAGCTGTTGAACTTCTATGATCTTCTTCTTGTAACTCGGATCTGTTTTAGCTGGTAGGTATTCTAAATAGAAACTGTCGCATTTTTCCATTAAGCTAGAACGCTCTAAATCTACCACCGTCAGGCAGTCAACAAAGTCTTTGTACGCTTCGTTGTCGGAAATGCCTTGAACAACTGCTGGCCCGGTAGTTTTGAGATATTCTTTGTATAGTTTTGCACCGACGACTCCAGAGCCAGATACAGCAACGATAGCTATAATAGACCAGGGAAAGGTGCTTTTAAGTGAGTCGAACATATTATATCCGTTTTATTGTTAGTATTAGTATTAAGGTGGGGATTGTTTTGGAATATTCAATGCATGAAATACAATAATTGTATTTCATGACTAGTTATATCTAGTTTTAAATATTTATTGTTCATCAAAAAGGCTGGTTATAAAACACCCACCAGCCCTTTCAATTTGATATTTAACCTGGGTATGCTAGAACAATGTCTATGTTAAACTTAATATCTGAAAGATTTAAACGGGTCAAAATATACTCAGTCATACTCGCAAAGTCGGCTTAAAATATTTGATTTACCAAATATACAAGGCTCTTTACGGAGGTGGTAAAATTTGGGTCTCCCAGATATTTCATCATATATTTCTTCTACATTTAAAGTCTCAATTATATCAATAGAGTCTGGATTTAACACTAAATGAGAACGGCCATGATACCCACCGTCTACAAATTGGCCACTCTCAAAATCCTTTAAGATATCGATACCGTTTTCACGCAAAATATGACAACGTTTCCGTTCATTCAAATCAATTAGGTCATTGTGTATTCGATTTTCAGGTGGTTTTGCAAGTTCTGAGTACCATTCTTTACCCCTCTTAGTTGATATCCACACTGGTAATTTATCCCAATGTTGCTGTAGATATTTGGGGTGCATAGAAATGGATTTACCAATAGTTACTACTTTAGCTTGTTCCTTTATTGCGCACACATATACGGTAGGTTTACCTACCTGCCTCGCTTTATAGTCAGCGTGATAGCATGCTCCTTTCAGATTAGAAACGAAGTAAAATCCATTAGCATCATTACAGCCTTCGCCTGTACCTAGCATGCCTAACTCAAATTTATCAAACTCCTTAGCTCGTGTACCATGAAAGATGAGCTCTCTTTCCATTGTTCTTTCTAACATGCCGCTTCTCATCAGGTTATAAGTCTTAAATTGTATTATCTAAAAACTAAACAAAATTGAGCTATTACTTTTGTTGACCTCTAAACAGATCAACTAGTCCTCTCAACACAACGCCACTAATGATCAATCCTAATAGTAAACTAATTACTATTCCGTAGGGGTTTGTTGCGAAAAATGAAAAAAACTCAGGTAGTTGAGGGAAAGGTAATGCTGCAACAGTGGCCATAAATTAATCCTTCTTTAAACAGTTAGGTTATGATTTAAGGAAGCTCGAGATCTTCTTCGGTAACCCAATCCAAGTGAGTATCTTTAGATATCAATAGTGTGCCTTCAAGCCAATTTACACCTAATATCTTTTCATCATGTGAAGCGTAAAACTCCGAAAGTTTATCGACTATGTTTGTAACATTCGATATTTCTACATTTTGTAAAGGTAGCCAAAACCAGCGATTTTTTGACTCAAGTAGTGCTCTTTTCGAGTTCCAATCCAGCCCCCATAATAAATGCTCTTGATTACCATTCACGAGCCGACAGTGCATCGCTGCCTTGATCCCCAATTTTTCAAGAAAGAACAACATACTTCCTACTTTGCGTAAAAAAAAACCATATTGACACATACTAAGATGTTACCAAGTATGTATCAATTATCTTTTGTTTTTATATGGTTATGATCAAGCTTGTATCTATATGTGGCTGGCCAGCCAGGTCTTGGTAGGCACAAATTGGTCTGACACCACATTGCCATTATTTATACAGATGGGCAATACGAAGTCAGTACCACTTCCTTTTGCAAACTCCCGTACTTCTCTTAAGGTATCTTTGCTATTGCTAACTGGTACTAGTAAAGAGTGGCTAAGTTCCCTTGTTCCACGCAACTTAATATTGGGTATTGAAAAACCTCGATGTAACAGCTCCTTTGTTTTAATGATTTGCACAGAACTGAATGACTTTACGTATTGGAGTTGTGCGGTTACTAGTTCGTTATATACTGTTTTTAACTTAAACTTTGCTAGCAAATAGTCGTCTGTCAAGTTACTGAGCTGATACAAAGCCTTTTTAATAATTAATGTAATTTCTGGGTTATTCAACGATGGCATCGCCAACTCTCGGTCATAGGCGTTTATTACAGCGATTTTTGGATAATGGTCCATTTCACCGACATCTGTTTCAAACTTATCCCTATCGCTTAAAATCATGTTTGTGAGTTTATCGTGTCGCTCTGTCATACCTTTAGAGCATAAAATTAAGAATCTGTTTGATGGCTTAGTTTCGCAGCTAACTAATATTGGGAGTTCATTTTTGTGGTTTGGCACAGGGATATACACCTTTCTAATATCAGAATCCTCTAATATTTCATGTGTACCACTGCCTTCCAGAAAGCTGGCTATCTTCTTCAACATCTGGCTCACGATATCATTCCTTTGTTCAATTATTATTCTACGTTTTGACATTCGTTCATCATACTCTTCTTGTTTAGACTCGATATGCCTAGTCAATTGGTCCCTGTTTAAATATGGTAGAAAATCATTGAAAGTACATTTCACGCTCATGGTGCCAGGGCGTAGCCCTAGTTTAGTTTCAATTCTGGTTGCTAACTTTTTTCCTAGCATACGGGATTTATTGGGCCCTAAATGATTGTTCAAATGACAACCTAGCTCTGAGTTCAATTTGCTAATATTGCCATTCCCTATAAGGGTCAATAGGATCTCTAAATTCCTAGATCTGGCAAGCTTGTCAATTGGGAGGTTATCATCAATTGTTGGGTCTACATTTATGGTAGAAATGGCCTCATCAAGTTGTCCAATAGGCATACCGAGCTTTGTTTCTATGTTTCTAGCTAGTCTGTGACTGATGTTCTTCTGAGGCTTGGATCTGTGGCTGAGATAACTGGCCAAGTGAGGCATATCTAAATGTCTACATAAGTTCTGAATCTTACGGTTGTAGTCTTGGTTGACTATACGCATAAGGTTTTGGTGTCGATTCTCGTGATAGATTTCAGTAGTGTCGAATTTGATATCCATTCAATCACCAATCAATAACGTATTGTGGAAATGGTGTCTTCTATCAAATCTCGTTCTATATCGCTTTCAGCTTGATTTAAATACTTCTCGAGAATATCAATATTAAGTGTACTCAAGTGTCTTCTGTAAAGCTTGCGTCTCAATTCTTTGCGTTCAGCATAAATTGGGTATAGCCCCTGGATAAGGATACCAAGAAGAAGAATTACTATATAAAGCAGATTAAAAGACTCTAATTGAGAGAATCGCCATGCAGCTAAACCTACAATTGTTAGAGAAAATGCCAATATAACTATTCTTCTGGTGAACTGCCCCCATTCTGGTGAAAATACAGAGTCTTTGTAATGCATCATATTATTACCTCCTAGATGTATAAGAAATTGTCCATTGTCCATGTGTCTGGATGTGTTGAAGGGAGTGATTGAGATTCGAATATTGCATCAATGGTTGACCAACCTAGCTCAACTCCGTCCTCAAAATGGGTAGAAAATGCAATGTACATCCAACTTGCGACAGTAAATCGTGCTGCTGCTGTAAATTCAATCTTCAACAAATCGAGTTCGCTTGAGGTACTTACCATGTAAGTATTGGTACTTCTAACGCGATAACACCCTGATAACCTGTCAAGTAGTGGTGTTAGGTTAGGTTCTTTCTTGGCGAGCTTAATCATATCTTTCAAAGACAAAATACAATTGAGCTCTTTTAAACCAACCCTAGTCCATTCTTTAACTTTGCAAATTTGTTCAATTCTGTTTCTTTCGAAAGAGATCCAGAGAGGATCATACCTTCCCATACTTTCAATTAATTTATAGGTTGAAAGTAATTCTTCTAAACTAGCAGAGCATGCCCTTTCGATGTTCGTTGATGTATTGCGCTTAGCAGTACATCTTGTTTTAGTTACTGCGCTTTCCAATCTTGAGTCTCCTAGTTCAAATATTCTCAGTTACAACACTTTTATCGCGAGGATTTGTCTTACGCCGTTATCTGATCGCGATGTCAGTTCAATATTTTCGAATGTCGGTACTGGAAGTCTGTGTATAGCCGCCTCTATTAGTTTCAAGCCGAAAAGGTACTTACCACTAGTAATTGAGTTAATATGATGGTTTGTCATTTTTTCTAAATGACTGACTATCAAATGTTCTAGTTGATATAGAGTATCAAGCACCTGCAGATCTAGGTTTATCAGGTCGTCATAGTTCTGGAGTGTCATCAACGTGTGTCGATATGGATCTAGAGCACACCTGTACGCATGCTTTTTAAGTAGATATGGATGTATAGGTTTTGGCCACATGACGACTATCTGTTATATCTGCTTTGTACGTTCTAGCCAGCTAGCTAGTGATAGTAGACCACATACCTTGGCCACCACCTCGAAATTGTCTTTGTATGCTCCGCTATTAAAGAAAATCAGGCAAATCAAAGCAGTACAAGATAGTGCTATCAGTAAATACTTTGTTCTAAACATTAGCTTTTCCTCAACCATTCTTAGGCAGTCTAGACTAAACATTGAATAATAGATGTCATTCGCGTATAAAAAACAATACTAATGTTACCATATATTTTTATACGTATGTTAGGAAAACCTCATGCTGAGCTAGTTGATAATTTGATCAACTTAGTTTCCATATGAGCTTTGGTACAAATATTAACGAAGAGTATGATTGATATGATAAAAATTGATAAAGATGAAGTTTTGACAGTCTCCATTGTCTCGCAAAGGCTTAAAGGCATCATTCCTGAGGATTATAAATGGCCAAATGTACCGGAGGGATATCAATTGGAGTTTATTGTCCATCCCGATGGCACTTTAATCATGGATCTTTTAAATCCTGATAGAGGAATGTTTATTTCAGAAGCCGAAAATGTTCACTTTGAAACACCCCGTACAGTGAAGAACGCCCCCCTTACATGGCAAGACCTAGAAAAGGCTGGTGTTCCTTTTATGTCATGACCTAACTACAACTTGATAGAGCTTTCACAAACAACCTCGTTAAGCACCAAATCAGAATAAATCCCCCTCTATAATAGGAATACTGCATGAAATCTGCGATCCGTCTTAGTCTAAAAGTAATATTGTTTTCGATTACTGTCATAGTGTCGATAATTGGAGGACAAATTAGTCAGCACCTCGCTCATATCAAAGATTCCAGAATGCATACGATCGATACCTGGAACAGGCAACATCCTGAGAACTTACATGTCTCTAGAACATTTATTAATGAATGCCTTAATCGAAAAATGGTAAAGGATACTAGTTCGGACGAACCTTTCTTTGTAAAAGAGGTTTATGGACTGTATGAATGTGGTATTGAAGTCGGAGCGGATGACCTTGTGGAGAAAATCAAAGAGTCAGACAACTCCTTGAGTACATTTGCTTGGCCATTATCAGCTTTGACTTAATACTTCGTTTTCAAATATTGAGGTCTAAATCGGACCTCATTTGAACCACTATCGAACAAAAATTAGTCAACTATACACGGTATCCACCACACTTTAAGGTACTCATTGGTGCCTCTCCCCCACCGCTTCGCTCCATCCGCACGTGCTGTAACTATAAGGTCGGCTTCGCCGCCTCTTGAGCATTCTCCCCCCTGGGAGAACCAGCGGCTTCGCCGCTTCTTAGATTGGTAAATACTATTCATATCGATTTATTTCTATCTTTATCTATCCATATCTATGTTTGGCTACGCCAAACTTTTTTCCAGGGGGTCTTAGCA
The DNA here is from genome assembly GCF_033339395.1 of Vibrio sp. 397. Taxonomy (NCBI): domain Bacteria; kingdom Pseudomonadati; phylum Pseudomonadota; class Gammaproteobacteria; order Vibrionales; family Vibrionaceae; genus Vibrio; species Vibrio sp. 397. The sequence goes on from NZ_JAWOUN010000009.1 coordinate 163,636, forward strand.
GTGGCGAAGCCACCAAGGAGTAGAAATATTTAGGGCGAAGCCCTTATTCGTTAGCGTCGAAGACGCGAAAGGGAGCTTGATTCTTTGCGAGCGAAGCTCGCTTCATTCGAGTTAAAGCGAGTGAGGTAGTTAAGGTTATTGGTGTCGTAACAGCGGCTTGTGGTGTAGTTTAGGTGGTGGATACCGTGTATATTTATGGTTTGAAGTCCCCGTAGATTTGGGAGAGAAATAAAGTTTCATACTAAATGTTCAAGTAAGCCTGTCAGTACCGTTCTAAATGTCACGCTGACATAAATAAAGATTCATACCAATTGGTACTACCATGTTTCAATCTCACAACAATTGACTATAAAAGTATCATACTGGTTGTCTGACCATCCGCTGGAACACGTATCTGGACAAAAATGTTTTAGAGCTGTGTATTAAAACGTTTTTGTCAGATTAGAAAAAGCATCTTGAAACCTTAAACGCTTGCTATTATTGCATGTGTTCGCAAGATGGTTGTGATATGCTAAGAGATGCATCATGTAGGATTAGAACATAGCTAAAAATTAGTTATTGACGCCATAGTCGTTTGTTAAAGGTCGGTTTTCGCATCTTCCAGAGCCTGTTTTTGAATATTTGCAATAACTTCCTCGGTTAACCCATACTTTGCTGCGACAGTCATTGTGATTGGGTTTAGGATGTCCTCAACCTCATTGAACAACTCTATTGATTTTTCCAACCCTGTAATCATCTTATTACGCCCAGACGCGTTCATAAAATCCATAGCTTTAGCTTGGAAATAACTATGAGCCAAGAAGTTACGTTCCTTGAGTGCCTTAGCTAGCAACGATTCTGTAGTCGCTTGAAGTACGTTTAAAGATTTTAGATGTCCTATTAGTCTACCCATCGTCTTATCACTAACTTCCTGATCAAAGCTATCAAACTTAGCCTCCCACTCCTCTTGGGTGTGCTTAGACTTTGCCTCTCTTTCGTATAAATCACAAAAGATGAGCAACTGAATAATCGATTGCTCCACACATTGAGCACGATACATCGCTAAACCGTAATATGCGTAAACTTCTTTACAATGTTCTGATTTGTCCATAATAATTTTTTTTCGTTTGGGTCATATTTTCTCCACCTAACAAGGGGTTTTGCGCCCATCCCCCCGAAAATGACCTTAGCCTTTAACTTTGGTTGATGGGGTTCTAGGGATTTTCCGTCCAAAAACGACAAAGTGCTCTGGAGGCCCCGCCGTCTGTGGCCTCCAGAGGGGTATTACTTTTTTCGAGATCCCTATTTGGGCTCTGTTTGAGTAAGATTTAGTCTTTTTGGGCTAAATCCATGGCATTCGAAGAACGTGTCCAAATCTTGTCCGAGGCAGAACAAGATGAGTTATATGGACCCCCCGCTTTCACCTCCGCCGACCAACGCTTCTTTTTCTCGCTGAACGATAAGGAACTGGCGATCGCTAAAAGCCTCCGTCATCGGGGCCAGCGTTACATGCTGGTGGTACTGCTGGGCTATTTCAAAGCCAAGCCGGTGGTGCTGAATCCCGGCTTTCATCAGATCAAGCAGGACCTCAAATACGTTTATCAAACCGTTCTACCAGGCCCAGGCTGTAGACCCTTTAATCTCACGCCAAAAGAGAAAGAACGGATTTACCAACGTGTTTTCCAGCTCTGCAACTACCAGCGCTGGAATGTCAAAGACCATGGAGCGGCGTTGAGAGATTACTTATCCCAGCAAGCCAGAGCCTGGACAGCGCCTAGGCACCTCTTCGATGCGGCCATTGAATATTGTTCGGGGCAGAAGATCGCAATCCCTGCCTACAGCACGCTGCAAAAGATCATCAGTCAGGTGGTGGGAGACGAACAGGAACACATGGCCGCGCACCTTGAGCGTGCAATGTCACGCGGTCTTAAGCAAGCACTGGCGGAGCTCGTGAACGGCACAGGTCCACTGCCGTTCCGACAGTTGCGACAATCGGCTCGTAACTTCACCGGAACCGAGTTGGAGAAAGAACTGATTGTCTATCGCCATATCCAGCATTGGATGCCGGAAGTGGATCTGCTGTTGAGCACGCTATCACTGTCGCAGAAAAATCTGCAACACCTGGCAGAGAAAGTCGACTACTACGGTGCCAAACTGAAACGTCAAACCGTAGGCAGCCAATGGCTGTATTTATTGTGCTATCTTCAAACGCGATGGCAGCAAGCGCTGGAACGTATTGCCGATGGCTTTGTGCATCATGTCAGACAGACCAAACAGAAGGCAAAGGATTATGCGCAGGAAGCGGTGTTTAAGGATTGGCAAAAAGCAGCTAAAAATGTCAGCAAGGCAGCTGAAGTACTGCACCTGTTCATTGATGACAGCATTGATCTGCAACTACCGTTTGCAACAGTAAGACAGCAAGCACTGAGCCTGCTGACCAAAAGGGATCTGGAATCTGTATGTCTCTTCCTGAACGAGCAGCGACGATCGGTCGATGAAGCCATGTGGCAGTACTGCGACGAGAAAGAAAGTCTGCGGAAAGGTTTGCTGCGAGAGTTGTTCCTATGTCTGCGCTTCGAAGGCTGCGACGGCACCCAGCACTTAGCGGCCGCCTTGGCGAAAACACAAAACGAACTCAACGGCCAGGACGCTCAGTTGCAAACTGCCGACACCAGACTCCTTTCCAAAAAATCACGTGAATTCCTGCTGGATGGTGAAGGGAATATCCTGATCGATCGTTATGAGTGGTTCCTCTATCAACAGATTCCTGATCGCCTGAATGGCCAGCTGACGCTGCCTGATATCACTAAATACCGGGCACTCGACGCCGACCTGATCGACGGGGAACATTGGCGAAAAAACAAATATACGCTGCTTCAACAGAGCCATTTTACAAAATTAGCGGAGGAGCCTGAAAAGCTGATCAAACAGATGGCCATGGAATTGGATACCCGTTTGTACGAAGTCGGCGAATATCTTGAACAGGAAGACAACCGGAATATCATCTTGCGTAATCCGCAGGGTAAACGCTTCTGGCGCCTGCCTTCGGCCAGCAAACATCATCTGGTCAACAATCCCTTCTTCCAGCAAATTCCCACAACGGGGATTGCGGATGTACTGCGCATGGTTGATCGTGACACCGGTTTCATTGACTGCTTCGCTCATGTGCTGGGTTCCCAATCCAGAAGCCGTTCCCATGAATATGACCTGTTGGCAATTCTGGTCGGCAATGCAACCAATCAAGGCATTTACGGCATGGCACAGATCTCTGATCGTACCTATGATCAGCTCAGCACTATCCAGGCGAACTATCTTCGCCTGGAAACATTGAATGCTGCTAACGACAACATCAATAACGCGACAGCCAAGCTACCCATCTTCCGGTACTACAACATCCAGGAAGATGTGATCCACGCCAGTGCCGATGGTCAAAAGTTCGAAGCCCGGCGCGAGACCTTCAAAACCCGTTATTCGTCGAAGTACTTTGGCACTCAAAAAGGTGTTTCTGCCATGACCTTGATCGCCAATCACGCTGCGATCAACGCCAGAGTGATCGGCGCCAACGAACATGAATCGCACTACATCTTTGATTTGTTGATGAGCAATACGTCAGACATCATTCCGGATGTGCTCTCAACCGATACCCATGGGGTGAACCATGTGAACTTCGCGTTACTGGATCTGTTCGGATACCAGTTTGCCCCACGCTATGCCCAGGTTGGCAAAGTGATCAATGACATGTTTGATGTCAAGGAAGACAAAGAACACCGAATTCAGCTGTGCTTAAAAAAGCCAATCAATACCCATCGTATTGCGCAGCACTGGGATACCATCCAACGGATTGCAGTATCACTTAAGCAGCGGAAAACAACGCAAGCCACCTTGGTGAGAAAGCTCTCGGAGTACAAGCGCAATCACCCGCTGCTGGAAGCCCTGACGGAATACAATCGCCTGGTGAAAGCGAATTATCTACTGTGCTACATCGATGATGCCAGTTTAAGAAACTATGTTCAGCGCGCGCTGAACCGGGGAGAGGCCTATCACCAACTGCGTCGGGCCGTGAGCAGCGTCAATGGGGATCAGTTCCGGGGCAGTTCAGACGAAGAAATCCAGCTATGGAATGAGTGCGCTCGCCTGGTCACCAATGCCATCGTTTACTTCAACTCCAGGATACTCAGCCAGCTGTTGACCAGCTTCGAATACCAAGGAGATACCAAGAGAATAGATATCGTCAAACAGGCATCCCCTGTGGCCTGGCACAACATTAACCTCAAGGGGACTTACCACTTCGAATTGAGCGAAAAATTGCCAGATCTGGAGGAGCTTATGCGCTCAATCGAGGGATATTTACCCGTCAGCGAAAAGTAATACCCCTCTGGAGGCCACGGACGGCGCGGCCTCCAGAGCACTTTGTCGTTTTTGGACGGAAAATCCCTAGAACCCCGGTATGGCTGGCCAGCTCCTTTTGGGTGATTTGGTTCGGCTGCATGAACTGCGTTTCCAGGACTTCGCCTGGCGCCTTCGGCTTGCGCTTCATGTTCATGGTTCACCTCCTGGCTGTCGCCTATCAATGCGTGTAAGTGTAACCGACTTGGTTAACCTGTCAAGATGGGGTGTTTTGATTCGCGCCGCCTTCCGGGTGCGAACTAGCGAAGTCTGTTCGTTTCTGGAAGGTGGTGTCATTTTCAGAAGACGACTGCACCAGTTGATTGGGCGTAATGGCTGTTGTGCAGCCAGCTCCTGACAGTTCAATATCAGAAGTGATCTGCACCAATCTCGACTATGCTCAATACTCGTGTGCACCAAAGCGAGGTGAGCATGGCGACGGACACCCCACGGATTCCAGAACAAGGCGTGGCCACTCTGCCTGATGAGGCTTGGGAGCGTGCGCGCCGTCGTGCGGAGATCATCAGTCCGTTGGCGCAGTCGGAGACGGTCGGGCACGAAGCGGCCGATATGGCGGCTCAGGCGCTGGGCTTGTCTCGGCGCCAGGTATACGTTCTGATCCGGCGTGCCCGGCAAGGCAGCGGCCTCGTGACGGATCTGGTGCCCGGCCAGTCCGGTGGAGGTAAAGGTAAGGGGCGCTTGCCGGAACCGGTCGAGCGCGTCATCCACGAGCTACTGCAAAAGCGGTTCCTGACCAAGCAGAAGCGCAGCCTAGCGGCCTTTCACCGCGAAGTCACTCAGGTGTGCAAGGCTCAAAAACTGCGAGTGCCGGCGCGCAATACCGTGGCCTTACGGATCGCTAGCCTTGACCCGCGCTATATCCATAGTTGGATATAGTAAATGACAAACCTCATGAGCCAACTGAAAAATCAGCTGAATATCGTCATTCTTTACTCGTTCACTTAATGAAATAGCAACTTCGTTAGTATCTGGGTAGTACGCCAAATGTGGAGAGTGGTCATTAATTTCTATACCACAATAACTCCATTGATTAACCATCTCTCCAAATAACTCTTCAGCGAGACTTATTAGCTCTTTAGCTACAGAATCTAGTTCTAGAATAATTTAACCCTCACCATAATAGATTAATTGTAATACTCTTTACTGCTAACGCCCGCTTAAGTGGTGAGCAACGCTACCACAACACTCAATTATTACACCGTAAATACAAAAGCCAATTCAAACTAAAACCGCCAAACGTTGCGAATCCGTCTTAAAGCGTTTGTTATGTGCGTAGCCGAATCTTGCGCTTAGTCAGGAACAATGATTACCCCTAATTGCTCCAGTAACTGTTCCTGTTGCCACGAGCATATTTTTACACCCGTAAGATCAATCTTTCGAGGATCTAAACCATAAAGCTCTGAATGGCTTAAATCACAGCCTTGTACTCTAAACTGTTCCCAGCAGTCTTCCGAAAAAACACCACGGCTTAAATCTGATTCTTTAAATGAAGCGCCTCGAAGATTTGCACCAATCCATCTATTTTCGAACAGGTCACATTTTTCAATAAGCTGCTGCTCAAAATTGGCATAGGATAAGTTACAACCTGTTATGTATGCAGAACAAAAGTACATTTTATTCGAAACCTGATTTACAAAACTAACTTGACTAAAATTTGCTCCTTTAAGATCACAATCTCTCAGTTCAATACCAAAGCAATTTGCCCCCTTAAAATGGGACATTGAAAGCTGACAGTTTTTAAATGAAGCATCTCGAAGATCAGCATAAGAAAAATCGCACCCTTCCAATGCCCCCTGCTCTATGAAAGTACAGTTAATGAACTGTGTATCTCGGAGGTTTGAGCGCTTAAAATTACAATGTATAAAAGTACAATTGCTAAAGATATGTTCTTGCAAGTCCTGATGTGAGAAGTTCACTTGATTATATAATTGCTTTGATTTTTCCATGCTGTGGCTCCAAAAAACATTTGATTTGAAGACTATCATTTACCTGAAAGTTCTCAACAAAAACAAAACCAATAAAAACAGAAACTTAAAACACCCCGTTTTAGCCAAAATAAGGCATCAAAACGGCATTTTAAAGGGGGCTAATTCGAAACGACCGATGCGGCCAGCCAGAAGAAAGTTTTAGTGAATCTGGCTTGCTTTAGAGAAAGCACATAACAGCGTATTAGTAGGCATGCTCGTTTTGTCGCTTTGGCTTGCTTACTAAAAATTAATGTATGACTCTGAATACTAAAGATTTAATCAAAAAAAACAAGCTAACCTTTAGGTCATCCGCCGGCGGGAAGGCCAGGATGCCGCTCGTGACCTACAAGGTGTGGGCGGCGAGCCTCCTGCCGTGACCGCGCCGCTGGAGCAGGTGCAGATAGACCATACGGTCATCGACCTGATCGTGGTCGATGACCGCGACCGGCAACCTATTGGCCGCCCGTACCTGACCCTCGCCATCGACGTGTTCACCCGCTGCGTGCTCGGCATGGTCGTCACGCTGGAAGCGCCGTCTGCCGTTTCGGTTGGCCTGTGCCTCGTGCATGTCGCCTGCGACAAGCGCCCTTGGCTGGAAGGACTGAACGTGGAAATGGATTGGCAGATGAGCGGCAAGCCCTTGCTGCTCTACCTAGACAACGCGGCCGAGTTCAAGAGCGAGGCCCTGCGCCGGGGTTGCGAGCAGCATGGCATCCGGCTGGACTATCGCCCGCTGGGACAGCCGCACTATGGCGGCATCGTGGAACGGATCATCGGCACGGCGATGCAGATGATTCACGACGAACTGCCGGGAACGACCTTCTCCAACCCTGACCAGCGCGGCGACTACGATTCCGAAAACAAGGCCGCCCTGACGCTGCGCGAGCTAGAGCGCTGGCTCACATTGGCGGTCGGCACCTACCACGGTTCGGTGCACAACGGCCTGCTCCAACCGCCGGCCGCGCGCTGGGCCGAGGCCGTGGCGCGTGTCGGCGTACCGGCCGTCGTCACACGCGCTACTTCGTTCCTGGTCGATTTTCTGCCGATCCTCCGGCGCACGCTGACCCGCACCGGCTTTGTCATCGACCACATCCACTACTACGCCGATGCGCTCAAGCCGTGGATTGCGCGGCGTGAACGCTGGCCGTCCTTTCTGATCCGGCGCGATCCGCGCGACATCAGCCGTATCTGGGTCCTGGAACCGGAGGGACAGCATTACCTGGAAATTCCCTACCGTACCTTGTCGCATCCGGCTGTCACCCTCTGGGAACAACGGCAGGCGCTGGCGAAACTGCGGCAGCAAGGGCGCGAACAGGTGGATGAGTCGGCGCTGTTCCGCATGATCGGCCAGATGCGTGAGATTGTGACCAGCGCGCAGAAGGCCACACGCAAGGCGCGGCGTGACGCGGATCGCCGCCAGCACCTCAAGACATCAGCTCGGCCGGACAAGCCCGTTCCGCCGGATACGGATATTGCCGACCCGCAGGCAGACAACTTGCCACCCGCCAAACCGTTCGACCAGATTGAGGAGTGGTAGCCGTGGACGAATATCCCATCATCGACCTGTCCCACCTGCTGCCGGCGGCCCAGGGCTTGGCCCGTCTTCCGGCGGACGAGCGCATCCAGCGCCTTCGCGCCGACCGCTGGATCGGCTATCCGCGCGCAGTCGAGGCGCTGAACCGGCTGGAAGCCCTTTATGCGTGGCCAAACAAGCAACGCATGCCCAACCTGCTGCTGGTTGGCCCGACCAACAATGGCAAGTCGATGATCGTCGAGAAGTTCCGCCGCACCCACCCGGCCAGCTCCGACGCCGACCAGGAGCACATCCCGGTGTTGGTCGTGCAGATGCCGTCCGAGCCGTCCGTGATCCGCTTCTACGTCGCGCTGCTCGCCGCGATGGGCGCGCCGCTGCGCCCACGCCCACGGTTGCCGGAAATGGAGCAACTGGCTCTGGCACTGCTGCGCAAGGTCGGCGTGCGCATGCTGGTGATCGACGAGCTGCACAACGTGCTGGCCGGCAACAGCGTCAACCGCCGGGAATTCCTCAACCTGCTGCGCTTCCTCGGCAACGAACTGCGCATCCCGTTGGTTGGGGTAGGCACGCGCGACGCCTACCTAGCCATCCGCTCCGATGACCAGTTGGAAAATCGCTTCGAGCCGATGATGCTGCCGGTATGGGAGGCCAACGACGATTGCTGCTCACTGCTGGCCAGCTTCGCCGCTTCGCTCCCGCTGCGCCGGCCTTCCCCAATTGCCACGCTGGACATGGCTCGCTACCTGCTCACACGCAGCGAGGGCACCATAGGGGAACTGGCGCACTTGCTGATGGCGGCGGCCATCGTCGCCGTGGAGAGCGGCGAGGAAGCGATCAACCATCGCACACTCAGCATGGCCTGTCGACAACCTCTCGCGCAACCAAGACATCGCGGTCGGACTGCAAGTGATCTTGAAGCCACGGGCCCGTCCCACCCCGACATGGACCTCGATGCCCGAACGGACGTTAGATTTCGAGTTCTAGGCGTTCTGCGATGAAGGTTGGATCCCAGCCGGGATTGAAAGTGTCGACGTGGGTGAATCCGAGCCGCTCGTATAGGCCACGCAGGTTCGGGTGGCAGTCGAGCCGCAGCTTGGCGCACCCCTGCGTTCGCGCGGCATGGCGGCAAGCCTCGATCAGCGCGGAGCTGACACCCCGGCCCGCATGTGTCCGTCGCACCGCGAGCTTGTGCAGATATGCGGCCTCCCCCTTGAGGGCGTCGGGCCAGAACTCGGGATCCTCGGCCGACAAGGTGCAACAGCCGACGATGCCGTCGCTGCAACTCGCGACTAGGAGCTCGGATCTCAGGACGAAGGTCTCCGCGAATGTCCGGTCGATCCGCGCGACGTCCCAGGCGGGCGTTCCCTTGGCGGACATCCACGCCGCAGCGTCGTGCATCAGCCGCACAACCTCGTCGATATCACCCGAGCAGGCGACCCGAACGTTCGGAGGCTCCTCGCTGTCCATTCGCTCCCCTGGCGCGGTATGAACCGCCGCCTCATAGTGCAGTTTGATCCTGACGAGCCCAGCATGTCTGCGCCCACCTTCGCGGAACCTGACCAGGGTCCGCTAGCGGGCGGCCGGAAGGTGAATGCTAGGCATGATCTAACCCTCGGTCTCTGGCGTCGCGACTGCGAAATTTCGCGAGGGTTTCCGAGAAGGTGATTGCGCTTCGCAGATCTCCAGGCGCGTGGGTGCGGACGTAGTCAGCGCCATTGCCGATCGCGTGAAGTTCCGCCGCAAGGCTCGCTGGACCCAGATCCTTTACAGGAAGGCCAACGGTGGCGCCCAAGAAGGATTTCCGCGACACCGAGACCAATAGCGGAAGCCCCAACGCCGACTTCAGCTTTTGAAGGTTCGACAGCACGTGCAGCGATGTTTCCGGTGCGGGGCTCAAGAAAAATCCCATCCCCGGATCGAGGATGAGCCGGTCGGCAGCGACCCCGCTCCGTCGCAAGGCGGAAACCCGCGCCTCGAAGAACCGCACAATCTCGTCGAGCGCGTCTTCGGGTCGAAGGTGACCGGTGCGGGTGGCGATGCCATCCCGCTGCGCTGAGTGCATAACCACCAGCCTGCAGTCCGCCTCAGCAATATCGGGATAGAGCGCAGGGTCAGGAAATCCTTGGATATCGTTCAGGTAGCTCACGCCGCGCTTGAGCGCATAGCGCTGGGTTTCCGGTTGGAAGCTGTCGATTGAAACACGGTGCATCTGATCGGACAGGGCGTCTAAGAGCGGCGCAATACGTCTGATCTCATCGGCCGGCGATACAGGCCTCGCGTCCGGATGGCTGGCGGCCGGTCCGACATCCACGACGTCTGATCCGACTCGCAGCATTTCGATCGCCGCGGTGACAGCGCCGGCGGGGTCTAGCCGCCGGCTCTCATCGAAGAAGGAGTCCTCGGTGAGATTCAGAATGCCGAACACCGTCACCATGGCGTCGGCCTCCGCAGCGACTTCCACGATGGGGATCGGGCGAGCAAAAAGGCAGCAATTATGAGCCCCATACCTACAAAGCCCCACGCATCAAGCTTTTGCCCATGAAGCAACCAGGCAATGGCTGTAATTATGACGACGCCGAGTCCCGACCAGACTGCATAAGCAACACCGACAGGGATGGATTTCAGAACCAGAGAAAGAAAATAAAATGCGATGCCATAACCGATTATGACAACGGCGGAAGGGGCAAGCTTAGTAAAGCCCTCGCTAGATTTTAATGCGGATGTTGCGATTACTTCGCCAACTATTGCGATAACAAGAAAAAGCCAGCCTTTCATGATATATCTCCCAATTTGTGTAGGGCTTATTATGCACGCTTAAAAATAATAAAAGCAGACTTGACCTGATAGTTTGGCTGTGAGCAATTATGTGCTTAGTGCATCTAACGCCTGAATTAAGCTGCGCCGCGAAGCGGCGTCGGCTTGAACGAATTGTTAGACATTATTTGCCGACTACCTTGGTGATCTCGCCTTTCACGTAGTGAACAAATTCTTCCAACTGATCTGCGCGGGAGGCCAAGCGATCTTCTTCTTGTCCAAGATAAGCCTGTCTAGCTTCAAGTATGACGGGCTGATACTGGGCCGGCAGGCGCTCCATTGCCCAGTCGGCAGCGACATCCTTCGGCGCGATTTTGCCGGTTACTGCGCTGTACCAAATGCGGGACAACGTAAGCACTACATTTCGCTCATCGCCAGCCCAGTCGGGCGGCGAGTTCCATAGCGTTAAGGTTTCATTTAGCGCCTCAAATAGATCCTGTTCAGGAACCGGATCAAAGAGTTCCTCCGCCGCTGGACCTACCAAGGCAACGCTATGTTCTCTTGCTTTTGTCAGCAAGATAGCCAGATCAATGTCGATCGTGGCTGGCTCGAAGATACCTGCAAGAATGTCATTGCGCTGCCATTCTCCAAATTGCAGTTCGCGCTTAGCTGGATAACGCCACGGAATGATGTCGTCGTGCACAACAATGGTGACTTCTACAGCGCGGAGAATCTCGCTCTCTCCAGGGGAAGCCGAAGTTTCCAAAAGGTCGTTGATCAAAGCTCGCCGCGTTGTTTCATCAAGCCTTACGGTCACCGTAACCAGCAAATCAATATCACTGTGTGGCTTCAGGCCGCCATCCACTGCGGAGCCGTACAAATGTACGGCCAGCAACGTCGGTTCGAGATGGCGCTCGATGACGCCAACTACCTCTGATAGTTGAGTCGATACTTCGGCGATCACCACTTCCCTCATGATGTTTAACTTTGTTTTAGCCACCAATGATGCCCTCACTTTCCATGATTTTGGTGGGAATGGATTTTCTTAGCGGCAACTTACTTTCGTTGTCTATATCCATGTTAAAGGCGAAAAAGTAAACCTCTGTCTCCTTCTCAACCCACCCAACCCACCATGCGACACCAGGATTTGACTCAGTTCCCACACCAGAAAAACCAGTTTTTGAATGCACTAGATATTCAGGTGCCGCCTCCGTTACCAAAGCCTCTTTTACTATTAGCTGGTTTTCTTTAGATGCTGACAATTTATTTAAATATAGAGACTCTAGAAACTCCACTTGATTAACTGCGGAAATTCTAAGCTGGCCTTCCAACCAGAATTTGTCAATGCCACCACTGATATTCTGGTTGCCATAGGAAAATTTTTTAAGGTATTTCTGCATTCTTACTTCGCCAACTTCTCTGGCGATTTGTTGAAATACGGGAACAGCTGAAACTTGTATTGCCCCTCTTAAGGTCAAGTCTCTTTCCCATTGCTTCATGGCTCTTGGCTTTCCGTCCCATTTGAAAACCTGATGCTCATTCTTTATGACACCAGTTTCTAGGCCGATAATTGCGTTGGGGATCTTAAATGTTGATGCTGGAAGATATTCCTTTGATGCACGAGCTAAGTCATTGGTAGCGCAGGATTTACTGCTACTTTTACAAAGCACGAAGACACCATTGACGGCTTCGGCAGAGAACTCTTTGTTCCAAGACGTATTTTCTGTAATTGAACCAGCTAATGCCGTACTCGAAAGACACGCGATAATTACATATGCGGCAAATGTTTTCATGGCACCTTCTTGGTGGCTAACGTTAATTCGACCTCAGAGGCGTTTAAGTCAAAATACCTCTGACGTCTAACATGATTAATCAAAGTCTGATTTTTTAACAAAATCAGAAAGATAGACGCGAAACTTTAAAACAAAGGCGTCAACACTTCAAGTAGCGATCTTTCGCTTCGGCGAGGCCTAACGCCTGAGCTCAGCCGACCGAAACCGCGTAGCGGTTTTGGGTCGGCTGCAGCGATTTGTTGGGCGATAGCTTGCCACATTCTCTCAACGATTGGGATTTGATGTACTTTCCGCACTTTGTAGCGCGACCACATCATGCTCCCCCTGGCCGCGAGAGCCCTTCACTCGGGAAACACAAGACAGACCGAGCACGACTGTTGCAAGGGTCAAACAGTACACGACAACCGGCCAAGCCGTGTTGCGCGGCAACAGCGAAATGATCAACGTTCCGATGCTTCCTAGCAGTACACCGCCCAAGCAGAAGTAGACTGCCGTGACCGTTCCAGCAACATGGTCGAATCCTCGAAGAGCGCCATTGGGCGACACAGATACCGCTGTGGCGACACCAATACCCACTAGCCACATTGGAGCAATAAAGCCTAACACGGACTGCGAAGCCCATATTTCGGTGATGGCAAGCAATACTGCTCCAGCTATCAGGCATCCCATTCCCATTCGCAAGACACTTGGGCTGCCCCACTTGGGTATCACACGCCCCATAAAACGAGCCGTAAACACCATGGCAATTGCCACTGTGGCGAACAGCAGGCTGAAGCCAAGCTGAGACACACCTTGCCTGCCCATCATTAGTCCGGGCGCAATGGAGAAAAAGACGAAGAAGCTACCCATTCCAGCGGCGTAACACAACGTGTACAACCAGAAGTTCAGGCACTTAACGGGGAGTAGCAGCTGCGACCATTGCAAGCCCGCAACTCGTTGCACCCGGGTTTCAGGCCAGAATCGCCACGCTGCTGCAGATGCAGCGATCATGCCCAAACCTAGAAACGCAAAGATAGCCCGCCACCCAAGCCACATGTCGACGAGCGCTCCGAGCAATGGGCCTACCGCCGGGACCATGGCCAGCATGGATCCGAGTATGCCGTAAATGACATTACTTTCCTCGCGACCTGCGTAAATGTCACGTACTGTTGCAAATGTGGAAACAAGGCACGCCGAGGCACCACAAGCCTGAAGAATCCGAAGCCCCAGAAAGACTTCAGCCGATGACGTAAGAGCGAGGCCCATTGACGCCACAACGTAGGCGAGGCCACCTCCCAGTAGAACGGGGCGGCGCCCCAGTCGGTCCGATAGCGGTCCAAACAAGAGCTGACCGGCACCAATCATGACCAAGTACGTTGTCAGCGTAAGCTGAATTGTGCTCGCTGTCGTACCAAGCGCGTTTGGCATAAACGGCACTGCTGGCAAGTACATGTCCATGCCGAGTGATGCCAATAAATCGAACGGTGATAACAACAACACCGTGGCGGCAAGGGAGTACCGCCAACTAAAGTTTTTTGAGCGCACGAAACCATCTCCTTGAACAAAGGATTTGGCGGCGCTCCCGTAGAGCAAAAGGATTCATGAGAACGCCGCAACAACCGAAAAATGAAGGTTGCTGCGGCTTACTTGTCTGCGTTCTTGGAAGTGCTCATCTGCTGACTATCTCATGATTGAATTTGAATCGTAACAACTTTCAAGCAACTCTGCGAGGAGCCTTATTGTGCGGGCGACAGGGTGGCGCGCCTATTGCGCATAAAATGGCGAAGCCATGCGCAACAGGCGCGGAATCTCTGGCGTCCGGTTTGATGGCTTTGTTATGCAAAGGACTAGTCTTCAATGACGTGTAAACCACGGCGCTTTAAGTCCTCTAACGAATCCAACATTCCCCTTATTAATTCAACAGGATGCCCCTCCCAGTCTTCAACAACGCCAACAATTCTCAAGGGTTCGCAGGTTCTATAGGACTGTGTTGGATTACCGGGAAATTTTTTGTTCGTAAGATTCGGATCGTCTTCGAACGGTCCTGTTGGCTCAACTATGTATATGTAGCCGCGACCCTCGAGGCCAGACAGTGACATAGCAAGTTCAGCTCCCCAAACTGCTGGCTCCATCAAGGCTGAAAAGTAGATGTGCTTAAGAATACGACCGTCCTCGAAATGAGAGATGAACCCTGTGGTTAGCAAGTCACCAATCGCCAAATTGGCTTTGGTTCCATGATAGAACGGTCCTTGCACCTGCTTGTAATTATCATGAGAGATGGGAATCCAATCTTTTACCATTTTAAGACCCTTAATTGTTGGGATTTGGCTGCATAACACCTGAGTTAAGCCGCGCCGCGAAGCGGCGTCGGCTTGGACGAATTGTTAGGCCGCATATCGCGACCTGAAAGCGGCACGCAAGACCTCAACCTTTTCCGCCCCGAGTGAGGTGCATGCGAGCCTGTAGGACTCTATGTGCTTTGTAGGCCAGTCCACTGGTGGTACTTCATCGGCATAGTAAAAGTAATCCCAGATGATCGCCTCCCAGCTGTTACAACGGACTGGCCGCCCGGCGATGACGCCCTCAGCCGCCTCTGGGCACGAGCCCTGCGGAGCCTCCGCGATTTCATACGCTTCGTCTGCCCACCAAGCAGGTTCGCAGTCAAGTAACTCATCCCCGATCTCCGCTAAGAATCCATAGTCCAACTCCTCCATGACGCGCCCGCCGAGCATTTCAACTATTGCCTCGAGCTCGCCGCGCCTCTCGCCGGGAAACGTCAGATCAATATCATCGTGCTTGCGTGTTACACGCCCTAGCCGTGCATCGATCGCCCAGCCCCCACCGATCCAGAGCGGCAGATTTCGCTCATCTGCCGCAGCTAGAATTTTGTGTATCAATGTGACCTGCGTTGTGTCCATGCGGCCTAACGGTTTGGGCTATGGGCAGTGGCGGTTTGCGTGAGCCTTTCCTGTCAAACCGAGAAAACGCTCGGGCGGGCTACCGACTTTGCAAATTGCACTTCAACCCGCCATTGCCTATGAGCCAGTGTTAGCGGTAGTTTTTTATTTATTCAAATAGTAATTCCACGTTATTTTTGCAATGTCTGAAATAATCTTTTCATTAATTTCCGAAGTTTCTTTGGACTCTGCAACAAATACGCTTATAAAAATTAATTGTCCATTCGGTAAAGTAATTACCCCAACATCATTAGTGGCTGCTGCAATTCCATTATTTATTCCGGAAGTCCCTGTTTTATGAGCAACAATTGTATTCTTTGGTAATTGTCCTTTTAATCGGTTACTTCCTGTTGTTGTTTCTCTCATAATTTTCCAAATAAAATCATAACTTTTTTTAGAAAGTAATTGGTTCTTATTATTATAAGTATCTATTAACAGTTTGTTCATCGCTGTTGGGGTTGCCCAATTTTGATATTGGGTATTCCAATCCTTGTGCATTTGTTCTTCGTTTGCTTTGATTGAAATATCAGTGAAATGATTAGCATTCAAGAATTTTTGAACAGAATCAGTTCCTCCGATTAATTTTAGCAAAATATCACAACCAATATTGTCGCTCTCTGATACTGTATAATTTAGTATTTGTTCAATCGTCAAAGTTGTTCCATTAGGGAATTCCTCTTTAATCGGACTCCACGTTTTAGGCAAAAGGTCTTGAGGGGTAATCTCTATTTTTTGTTCAAAAGAAAGATTCCCTTTATCTATCTCAGACAAAACGGCTAAAGCAATCGGAAATTTCATAACGCTTTGCATCGGGAAATGGAAGTCGTTATTAATCTTCAAAGTATCCTTCTCATTGCTGTTGAATATTGCTACTCCTATTCTGGCATTTTTTGCCTTTAAAACATTCTCAATTTTCAAAGTTAAGTTGTCAGTTTGAGCATTTGAATACACAATTGTAAAAAATAAACTTAACAATACTAATAATATCCTTTTTACGATTTTCATATGTCTGTACTCCTATCTGGTTAAATTACCGCTAACACCTGAATTAAGCCGCGCCGCGAAGCGGCGTCGGCTTGAATGAGTTGTTAGGCAACACCGCGCTTTCTCTCGAAGGCTTGTCGTGTTTGAACCATGTAAACCGCCGGCCCGTCAGGCGTGGTGATGATCTTCTCCCGCACGAATCCTGCCTTCTCATAGCAGCGTATGGCTCGATGGTTGTTCGGAGTCGGGTCGGTCTGAATCTTCGTCACGGTGGGGTCCGAGAACAGTAGTTCAACGAGAGCGCGGACAAGCCTTGTTCCTAGGCCTTTGTTCAACTGTGTCGGGTCAGCCAGAGACTGGTCTATTCCTCGCACTCCTGGATCAGTTTCATCTTCCCACCAGCCATCACCGCTTCCGAGCGCGACGTACGACTGAGCATAGCCGATCGGTTCCTCGCCCAGCATTGCGATGTACGGTGTTACGGACTCTTCCGCCATCGCTCTGGGCAGGTAGTGTTCCAGCACTTCATCAAGAGTCGGTCGCTCTTCGTCACCACCCCACCACTCAACGATGTGCGGCCGGTTGAGCCAATCATGGAGCATCGGCAGGTCGCGCTCGGTCATGAGGCGAAGAGTTATGGGGGGGGTGCTCGCGGCCTTGCGGCCCATGGCTCGCTGCTGTTCGGCAAAGCGGGCCTGTCGTATAGCGTTAGGGGTGGCCAGCAGGTTGCCGGTACGCTTGTCGTGTTGGTCTTTCATCTCAAACCCTCCATTAGAGCTAACAGTATACCACCAGTTAGCGCTAACGCAAGCATTACATACTTAAATCTGGCCCCCGACTGCGCTGCTTCTGGGTCTGCTTCGCCAGCTCGGCGCGGGCCTCCTGCACCTGCGGCAGCTCCATCACTTTCTGTACCGTGCGCTTGATGTAATCGGCCTCATGGCCTGCCTTGCGCTCCATGATCGCGGGGCTGGCCTCGGCCATGGCCTTGGCGATCTCGTCCGGCTCCCGGCCCTTGCTGGCCAGCTTCATAGCCGCAATGAAGTCGCACTTGCTGAGGTCGTCACCGAAGCGTTTGACCAACCCGGCCATTTCGCTGCGGTAGTCGTCCACGGCGCTGCGGCGATACCGGCGCACACTCCGCGGGGCGGTGATCTCGGCCAGTCGTGCCGTCCGTTCCTGTTGGCGCTTAATGCTGTCCAGCACCTGCCCGGCCTGCTGCATCAGCTCCGGCCCTGCGGTGGCGGTCTTGCCCTTGGATTCACGCAGCAGCACCCACGGCTGATAACCGGTGCGGGTGGTGTGCTTGTCCTTGCGGTTGGTGAAGCCCGCCAAGCGACCATAGTGGCGGCTGTCGGCGCTGGCCGGGTCGGCGTCGTACTCGCGGGCCAGCTTCCGGGCGATTACGCCCCTGTGACCTGCTGGGGCGTCCTGAGCCACTTTTACCCATGCCTGATAGTTCTTGGGGCTGGTCTCCACGATCAGCGCCGGCTCCCGGCCCTCGGCTTTCATGTCATCCAAGTCGAACTCACTGAGATCGTCCACCAGCACCAAACCATGCCGCTCCTGCTCGGCGGGCCTGATATACACGTCATTGCCCTGGGCATTCATCCGCTTGAGCCATGGCGTGTTCTGGAGCACTTCGGCGGCTGACCATTCCCGGTTCATCATCTTGCCGCTGGCGGCATCCCGTATGCCGATGTCGTACCGGTCGCAGCCCATGGCCTTGAGCTGCCGGGCGATGGCTTGCGCGGTGCGGTCACCCTTTACTTGAGCTTGAAAACCAGCCATATACCCCCCTGTTGTTCGATGATTTGCGGCTCCAGCCAAAGCCATGATGCGATCAGCAGCGCCAGAATAGGCGTCACGGAAGCGATCAAGACCCCGGCCCACAACTTCCATGTCCAGCCACGGGCGGCGCTCCGGGCGCTCTGCGCGGCGCTGCTCACCTCGGCGGCTACCTCCCGCAACTCCTTGGCCAGCTCCACCCATGCCGCCCCTGTCTGGCGTTGGGCTTTCAGCCACTCCGCTGCCTGCGCCTCGCTGGCCTGCTGAGTCTGGCTCATGACCTGCCGGGCCTCGTCGGCCAGTGTCGCCATGCTCTGGGCCAGCGGTTCGATCTGCTCCGCTAACTCGTTGATGCCTCTGGACTTCTTCACTCTGTCTATCGCGCTCATGCTCGATAACCTCCCGGTATTCTTGTAAGTCGATGATCTGGCCGTTGGCCGTGTCGATGGCTAGGGCGGTGTCGGCCCGCTCGGTGCGGATGCCCCGGCCCTCCATCTCCACCACGTTGGGGCCAAGATGGATGCCCGGCAGGCGCTCGATGCCCTGCGCCTCAAGTGTTCTATGGTCAATGCGGGCGTCGTGACCAGCCCGCTCTAATGCCCGGTTGGCATGGTCGGCCCATGCCTCGCGGGTCTGCTCAAGCCATGCCTTGGGCTTCAGGCTCTCGGACTTCTGCGCCCCGCCCCGCTCTGGCTGTTTGGCGTTGTACCGCTTGAACCACTGGTCAGCCGGGCGCTCGATACCGTCGTTCTTCCGCTCAGAGATCATCAAGTGGCAATGGGGGTTCTCACCTTTACCGGCATGAATGGCCAGCGTATACGGCAGGCGCTCGCCCTCGGTCAGATGCCGGGCGAATTCGTCCACCAGCTCCCGCTGCTGATCTAGGGTCAGTTCGACCGGCAGGGCAAACTCAACCTCTTTGAACAGCCGCCCATTGGCGCGTTCATACAGGTCGGCAGCATCCCAGTAGTCGGCGGGGCGCTCGGCCCACTCGGGCAGGTGGCCGGACTGAGTGTGCAGCACCTCGTCACGGTCGCGGGAGTAACGGCCCTCCCGCTGGATGTAATCGGCTTTCGCCTTGGCCGACTGGCCGCCGTTCCGGCTGCCGGTCTTGGCCGTAAGGTGATAGATGGCCATAGGGGTTTAGCTCCATGCAATGGCCCTCGGAGAGCGCACAGCCCCAAAGGGGTGCCCGCAGGGCAGTTTCTCGAAGAGAAACCGGTAAGTGCGCCCTCCCGTTAGAATGACGGTCGGGGTTTGCGGTGTCTGTGCTCCGATGATAGCATGATGGCAAGCACATAACCAAGGGGAATGTCAACATGGCAAAAGCAGCGGAACGGCTCGCCAAGCTGGAAGAGCAACGGGCACGGATCAACGCCAAGATCCAGCGGGTCAGGGCACGGGAGCAGCAGCAAAAGCGCAAGGAGGACACCCGGCGCAAGGTGCTGGTAGGCGCGTGGATACTCGGCAAAGTCGAAAGCGGCGAGTGGCCAGAACAGCGCTTGCTCGATGGGCTGGACAGCTACCTAGAGCGCGACCATGACCGGGCGCTGTTCGGACTGCCACCCAAGCAGGAATAGCAGCCACAGGAGCATGGCCAGCCGGAGCCGCAAGAGGGGCAAGGGTGAGCTTCTACCGGCTGACACCTGCCGAGATCGAAGCCCTGCAGCAAGAGATGCGAGAGGCGGGCGCGACCATCAAGGCGGAGATAGCCAAGCGCAAGGTGGCCAGCATGGCCCCTGCGGGGCTTCACACGCGCCCCCGCCCTGCGGGCAGGGGTAAAGGCCGCTAAAGCGGCTAAAGGCGTCTGCGGCTTCCTGTGGCGTCTGTGCATGGGGTTTGGGTTTGCGGGCCTTGGCCCGCCTTTTCCCTACCGCGGAGCGGTGGGGGCGGTGTGTAGCCTAGCGCAGCGGATAGATCAGTTATCCGGCCTCTGGCCGGGCATTTTGGGCAAGGGCAAACAGCGCCCCACTAGGGCGCTGTTAACCGCGCCTAGTGGATTATTCTTAGATAATCATGGATGGATTTTTTCAGCACCCCGCCAGCCCCCGCCCCTGCTGGGTTTGCAGGTTTGGGGGCGTGACAGTTAACGGGGGGGTTCGTGACAGTTAACGGGGGGGGGCGTGACAGTTAACGGGGGGGGCGTGACAGTTAACGGGGGGGGCGTGACAGTTATTGCAGGGGTCAGCCTGCCGCCTTGGGCCGTGCGATGTCGTACTTACCCGCCGCATACTCGTTCACCGTCCAGCCCAGCGCGATCAGCTCCGGCAGCGCCTCGCGCACCCGCTGGCGTCTCTTGCGCATGGCGGCCCCACTGGCCTCTGACGGCCAGACGTAGCCGCACAGGGTATCTATGGCCGCCTTGCCGGTCTTGCCGGGGTCGATCCAGCCACACAGCCGCTGGTGCAGCAGGCGGGCGGTTTCGCTGTCCAGCGCCCGCACCTCGTCCATGCTGATGCGCACATGCTGGCCGCCACCCATGACGGCCTGCGCGATCAAGGGGTTCAGGGCCACATACAGGCGCCCGTCTGCCTCGTCGCTGGCGTACTCGGCAAGCAGCCGGAAGCCCTGCCGCTTGCGGCCATTCTGGGCGATGATGGACACCTTCCAAAGCCGTTCAATGCAGTCCCTGATGGGCTTTGAGTCCTCGATATTGGCATAGCCTATTTCACGAGCCAGCGCCCGATAGCTACCCTTGACCACCATGGCGTCAGCGGTAACGGCTTCCCATTTGGGTTCCAGGAACAGCCGGAGCTGCTGCCCGCCGGGGGTCTCCGGTTCTGGCTCTAGCACCAGACCACTAGGCCCGGCCATGGCCACCAGCCCCTGCAGGATGCGCAAATCATCAGCGCCCAGCGGCTCCGGGCCGCTGAACTCGATCCGCTTGCCGTCGCCGTAGTCATACGTCACGTCCAGCTTGCCGCGCTTGCGCTCGCCCCGCTTGAGGGCACGGAACAGGCCGGGGGCCAGACAGTGCGCCGGGTCGTGCCGGACGTGGCTGAGGCTGTGTTTGTTCTTAGGCTTTGCCACGAGGCACCCCCTTGCTCTTGTGCTGCTTTTCCAGCACGGCGGGCTTGAGTACCCCGCCGTCATGCCGCCTGAACCAGCGGTCTTTGAACGGTGCCCCATAGTTGGCCTTGCTGACTCCAAAGCGGACGAAATAGGGCCGCTGCGTGTCGTCTACGCCCCATTCCTCGGCCTCACCGGTGGTCATGCCGGACAGGTACGATTGCCAGCGGATGTTATCCACCAGCACGGACGATCCCCGGCTGGCCTGCTGCTGGTCGCCTGCGCCCATCATGGCCGCGCCCTTGCTGGCATGGTGCAGGAACACGATAGAGCACCCGGTATCGGCGGCGATGGCCTCCATGCGGCCAATCACTTGCGCCATGGGGCCGCTGGCGTTCTCTTCCTCGATGTGGAACCGGCGCAAGGTATCCAGCACCATCAAGCGGCGTCCCTCAGCGGCTCGCTTGAGGCCGTCGAACCACTCCGGGGCCATGATGTTGGGTAGGCTGCCGATCAGCGGCTGGATTAGCAGACCGTCAGCCACGGCTTGCCGTTGCTCGTCGGTCAGGCGTTCCCCCAATGCGTGCAGGCGGTGATGTATGGCGGTGGGCGGGTCTTCGGCGGGCAGGTAGATCACCGGGCCGGTGCGCAACTCGCCCACGTCCAGCAGGTCGGGGCCGCCTGCGATCTGTGCGGCCAGTTGCAGGGCCAGCATGGACTTGCCGGCCCCACCGGGGGACACCAGCGCCCCCACGGTGCCGGCCACCATGTTGGGCAGTACGTAGTCAATCGGTGGCGGTAGCTCTGTGAAGCTCGCCAGAATGTCGATAGGCTTATGGGTAGCCATTGATTTGCCTCCTGTGTAGGCGGTTGGTGGTTAGGCGCTGGCGGGGTCACTACCCCCGCCCTGCGCCGCCCTGAGTTCTTCCAGATACAGCCGCAGCGCCTCGGCCTCTGCGTCTGTGGCCCATATCTTCCGGGCCTTGCGGCCCATGGCTCGCTGCTGCTCGGCAAAGCGGGCCTGTCGTATAGCGTTGGGGGTGGCCAGCAGGTTGCCGGTACGCTTGTCGTGTTGGTCTTTCATATTTCCTCCGCATTAGAGCTAACACCATAACAGGCATTAGCTCTAATGCAAGTGTTTTATCCTAATGTCGGCCCTCGGTACTGCTGTTTCTCGGCCTGCTTCGCCAGCTCGGCGCGGGCCTCCTGCACCTGCGGCAGCTCCATCACCTTCTGCACCGTACGCTTGATGTAATCGGCCTCATGGCCCGTCTTGCGCTCCATGATGGCGGGGCTGGCCTCGGCCATGGCCTTGCCGATCTCGTCCGGCTCCCGGCCCTTGCTGGCCAGCTTCATGGCCGCGATAAAGTCGCACTTGCTGAGGTCGTCACCGTACCGCTTGACCAGCCCGGCCATTTCGCTGCGGTAACACCTGAGTTAAGCCGCGCCGCGAAGCGGCGTCGGCTTGGACGAATTGTTAGGCCGCATATCGCGACCTGAAAGCGGCACGCAAGACCTCAACCTTTTCCGCCCCGAGTGAGGTGCATGCGAGCCTGTAGGACTCTATGTGCTTTGTAGGCCAGTCCACTGGTGGTACTTCATCGGCATAGTAAAAGTAATCCCAGATGATCGCCTCCCAGCTGTTACAACGGACTGGCCGCCCGGCGATGACGCCCTCAGCCGCCTCTGGGCACGAGCCCTGCGGAGCCTCCGCGATTTCATACGCTTCGTCTGCCCACCAAGCAGGTTCGCAGTCAAGTAACTCATCCCCGATCTCCGCTAAGAATCCATAGTCCAACTCCTCCATGACGCGCCCGCCGAGCATTTCAACTATTGCCTCGAGCTCGCCGCGCCTCTCGCCGGGAAACGTCAGATCAATATCATCGTGCTTGCGTGTTACACGCCCTAGCCGTGCATCGATCGCCCAGCCCCCACCGATCCAGAGCGGCAGATTTCGCTCATCTGCCGCAGCTAGAATTTTGTGTATCAATGTGACCTGCGTTGTGTCCATGCGGCCTAACGGTTTGGGCTATGGGCAGTGGCGGTTTGCGTGAGCCTTTCCTGTCAAACCGAGAAAACGCTCGGGCGGGCTACCGACTTTGCAAATTGCACTTCAACCCGCCATTGCCTATGAGCCAGTGTTAGCGGTAGTTTTTTATTTATTCAAATAGTAATTCCACGTTATTTTTGCAATGTCTGAAATAATCTTTTCATTAATTTCCGAAGTTTCTTTGGACTCTGCAACAAATACGCTTATAAAAATTAATTGTCCATTCGGTAAAGTAATTACCCCAACATCATTAGTGGCTGCTGCAATTCCATTATTTATTCCGGAAGTCCCTGTTTTATGAGCAACAATTGTATTCTTTGGTAATTGTCCTTTTAATCGGTTACTTCCTGTTGTTGTTTCTCTCATAATTTTCCAAATAAAATCATAACTTTTTTTAGAAAGTAATTGGTTCTTATTATTATAAGTATCTATTAACAGTTTGTTCATCGCTGTTGGGGTTGCCCAATTTTGATATTGGGTATTCCAATCCTTGTGCATTTGTTCTTCGTTTGCTTTGATTGAAATATCAGTGAAATGATTAGCATTCAAGAATTTTTGAACAGAATCAGTTCCTCCGATTAATTTTAGCAAAATATCACAACCAATATTGTCGCTCTCTGATACTGTATAATTTAGTATTTGTTCAATCGTCAAAGTTGTTCCATTAGGGAATTCCTCTTTAATCGGACTCCACGTTTTAGGCAAAAGGTCTTGAGGGGTAATCTCTATTTTTTGTTCAAAAGAAAGATTCCCTTTATCTATCTCAGACAAAACGGCTAAAGCAATCGGAAATTTCATAACGCTTTGCATCGGGAAATGGAAGTCGTTATTAATCTTCAAAGTATCCTTCTCATTGCTGTTGAATATTGCTACTCCTATTCTGGCATTTTTTGCCTTTAAAACATTCTCAATTTTCAAAGTTAAGTTGTCAGTTTGAGCATTTGAATACACAATTGTAAAAAATAAACTTAACAATACTAATAATATCCTTTTTACGATTTTCATATGTCTGTACTCCTATCTGGTTAAATTACCGCTAACTTTGTTTTAGGGCGACTGCCCTGCTGCGTAACATCGTTGCTGCTCCATAACATCAAACATCGACCCACGGCGTAACGCGCTTGCTGCTTGGATGCCCGAGGCATAGACTGTACAAAAAAACAGTCATAACAAGCCATGAAAACCGCCACTGCGCCGTTACCACCGCTGCGTTCGGTCAAGGTTCTGGACCAGTTGCGTGAGCGCATACGCTACTTGCATTACAGTTTACGAACCGAACAGGCTTATGTCCACTGGGTTCGTGCCTTCATCCGTTTCCACGGTGTGCGTCACCCGGCAACCTTGGGCAGCAGCGAAGTCGAGGCATTTCTGTCCTGGCTGGCGAACGAGCGCAAGGTTTCGGTCTCCACGCATCGTCAGGCATTGGCGGCCTTGCTGTTCTTCTACGGCAAGGTGCTGTGCACGGATCTGCCCTGGCTTCAGGAGATCGGAAGACCTCGGCCGTCGCGGCGCTTGCCGGTGGTGCTGACCCCGGATGAAGTGGTTCGCATCCTCGGTTTTCTGGAAGGCGAGCATCGTTTGTTCGCCCAGCTTCTGTATGGAACGGGCATGCGGATCAGTGAGGGTTTGCAACTGCGGGTCAAGGATCTGGATTTCGATCACGGCACGATCATCGTGCGGGAGGGCAAGGGCTCCAAGGATCGGGCCTTGATGTTACCCGAGAGCTTGGCACCCAGCCTGCGCGAGCAGCTGTCGCGTGCACGGGCATGGTGGCTGAAGGACCAGGCCGAGGGCCGCAGCGGCGTTGCGCTTCCCGACGCCCTTGAGCGGAAGTATCCGCGCGCCGGGCATTCCTGGCCGTGGTTCTGGGTTTTTGCGCAGCACACGCATTCGACCGATCCACGGAGCGGTGTCGTGCGTCGCCATCACATGTATGACCAGACCTTTCAGCGCGCCTTCAAACGTGCCGTAGAACAAGCAGGCATCACGAAGCCCGCCACACCGCACACCCTCCGCCACTCGTTCGCGACGGCCTTGCTCCGCAGCGGTTACGACATTCGAACCGTGCAGGATCTGCTCGGCCATTCCGACGTCTCTACGACGATGATTTACACGCATGTGCTGAAAGTTGGCGGTGCCGGAGTGCGCTCACCGCTTGATGCGCTGCCGCCCCTCACTAGTGAGAGGTAGGGCAGCGCAAGTCAATCCTGGCGGATTCACTACCCCTGCGCGAAGGCCATCGGTGCCGCATCGAACGGCCGGTTGCGGAAAGTCCTCCCTGCGTCCGCTGATGGCCGGCAGCAGCCCGTCGTTGCCTGATGGATCCAACCCCTCCGCTGCTATAGGGGTCGTTTGCGGGAGGGGGCGAAATCCTACGCTAAGGCTTTGGCCAACGATATTCTCCGGTAAGATTGATGTGTTCCCAGGGGATAGGAGAAGTCGCTTGATATCTAGTATGACGTCTGTCGCACGTGCTTGATTGCGGCCGCGATAGCTAGATCGCGTTGCTCCTCTTCTCCATCCGCGTTCCAAGCCGCGGAAAGACACCCGTAAGCGTACGCCTGGTCGAGCAGCCGACGCGGATCGACGTCCAGCGCACGAGAGAATGCGTCCGCCATCTGTGCAATGCGTCTAGGATCGAGACAAAGGTCGTCTCTGTCAGCCGGATCGTAGAACATATTGGCGGCGCCAAAGCCCACTTCACCGACCAGACCGACTGGATCTATCACCAGCCAGCCGCGACTGGAGAACATGATATTTTCATGATGCAGATCGCCATGTAGCCCACGCAGTTCCGAGGCATTGCTCATCATTTGATCGGCTATAATCGCCGCGTGGACGTAGTCAGTTTGACGACCTGCGTTTTGATCGTCACGCGCCCGCTGAAACAAAGCTGCAAAGCGCTCCCGGATCGGGAGAAGAGCAGAAGGCAGGGGTTCCTCAGATGCGGCATACAGCTTCGCCATCAGTTCCGCTGCAATTTCGGTCGCCTGGTAGTCGCCGTGCTCGGCAACGATGTGAGAGAGCATTCGCTCCCCGGCATATTCGAGCAACATCAGATTGTTCTCACGACCGAGCAACCGGACTGCTCCCCTCCCACTGCGCCATACCAGATAGTCGGCCCCGCGCAGTTCATCAGCAATGTCTTCTATAGGTTTCAATCCTTTGACGATTGCAGGAGTCCCGTCTGGCAAAAAAACTTTCCAAACGAGGCTGGAAAAGGTGTCCGCAATGAGAACAGGTTGGGAAACGTGCCAATGAGCAGGAAAAACAGGCGGCATGAACATCAACCCCAAGTAAGAGGGTCCAATCGCAGATAGAAGGCAAGGCGTTCGCGGTCGGGGGCTTCGATCCCCAATACATTGAATAGGACAGCGAAGGCGCGCTCTGCTTCATCTGGCGCTGCCCAGTTCTCTTCGGCGTTAGCAATCATGAGTGCCAAATCGGCATAGCGATCTGCTGTTCCGAGCCGCCCAAGGTCGATCAGACCCGTACATTGAAGAGTTCTAGGGTCTACCATGAAGTTCGGCATGCAGGGATCACCATGGCAAACAACCATATCGGTGCGCTCTTGGTCGAGCCGCACCGGTAGCTCTCGTTCGACACGAGCCAAAAGATCGAGCTGCGGCGTACTCTTGTCCTCGTCAGGTAAGAAGTCGGGATTGACGGCATTGCGGGACACCACATCAACGGCGCGTCCGATCATTCGCGACAGCCTGCGCTCAAACGGACATTGATCAACCGATAGGCTGTGAACAGCCCCAAGTTGCTGCCCCATTGACGGCCACGCTTTGAGCAAATCTGCTCCAGACAGATCCGCCGCCGGTACTCCCGGAATTGCCGTTATCACTAGGCATGCGCCCTCCTGTTCCTCCTGCCAGTTGATTACCTCGGGGCAAGCCACACCTCGACCTTTGAGCCAAATGAGGCGGTCACGCTCTCCAGCGAGCTCACCGCGACGGGAAGCAGGTGCGATTTTCGCGAAGGCATGCCCGTCACCACGTCGAAAAACAAAATCACCGGATTCTCCGCCTCTGACAGGCAACCAGTCAGAATGCGATTCACCCAAAAAAATATAAGTCCGATTCAATGGAGGTTCCTTCAGTTTGCTGATGAGGCGCGGAGGTGGCTCAACCTGCGAAAAGAAAAGAGTTGCTATGCAAGGCCAAGAACATGCTTTCCATGGTCTCTGAGCTCGCCTTTGGGGCCGACGTACCGGTAGAGAGTGACGCGCTCGATGCCAAGTTCCTTGCAGAGATCGGAAACTGAAGTATCGCGCTGGGCCATGGCGGCTTGGGCGAGACGCACCTGAGCTTTGGTGAGCGCGAATTTTCGTCCGCCCTTGCGACCGCGCGCTCTCGCGGAGGCGAGACCCGCCATGGTGCGCTCTCGGATCAGATCCCGCTCGAACTCAGCCAAGGTGGCGAAGATTCCGAACACCATGCGACCGGACGCAGTCGTGGTGTCGATCTGAGCGCCCTTTTCAGTCAGAACCCGCAGGCCGATCTTGCGGTCTGACAGCTCCTTCACCGTGTTGACCAGATGGGCAAGCGATCGTCCGAGGCGATCGAGCTTCCAGACCACCAGCACATCGCCGTCACGCAATGACTTGAGGCAAGCGGTCAAACCAGGGCGATCATCACGACCGCCGGAAGCAAGATCATCATAGATATTGTCCCGTTCGACACCTGCGGCGCGCAAGGCGTCGTGCTGCAGGTCGAGAGACTGCGAGCCATCGGCTTTGGAGACGCGGGCATATCCGATCAGCATGTATCACAAACGTTCGATTATGTGACAGTGTGAGCCAGAACGTGCCGGTCGTCAAAAATTGTCACTTAACCCGTAATTCTGTCTAAGGCATACAAAGGGTGTTTATGGTTAGTAAAGTGACGGCGCAAGACAGCATCGTGCAGGGGACTTGTCGTTTTCAGAAGACGGCTGCACTGAACGTCAGAAGCCGACTGCACTATAGCAGCGGAGGGGTTGGATCCATCAGGCAACGACGGGCTGCTGCCGGCCATCAGCGGACGCAGGGAGGACTTTCCGCAACCGGCCGTTCGATGCGGCACCGATGGCCTTCGCGCAGGGGTAGTGAATCCGCCAGGATTGACTTGCGCTGCCCTACCTCTCACTAGTGAGGGGCGGCAGCGCATCAAGCGGTGAGCGCACTCCGGCACCGCCAACTTTCAGCACATGCGTGTAAATCATCGTCGTAGAGACGTCGGAATGGCCGAGCAGATCCTGCACGGTTCGAATGTCGTAACCGCTGCGGAGCAAGGCCGTCGCGAACGAGTGGCGGACCAGCGCCGCGAGCATCATATCGAACAGGGCGACGCCGCCCGAGCGCGGGACGGCCGCATCTTCTATCGGCGTAGTCTTCTCGCCACGTTGCGCGAACGCGAGGTTGCCCGCGTCGGCGCCGAGATGGCCGAGAGCAAAGGTCTGCCGTTCCGCGCAGCAGCGGATGGCGAGAGCGTCAGCGGCAAGTTCACCGGCACCGTGCAGCTATCGAGCGGCAAGTTCGCCGTGGTCGAGAAATCCCATGAGTTCACCCTTGTCCCATGGCGGCCGATCATCGACCGTCAGCTCGGCCGCGAGGTCATGGGCGTCGTGCAGGGCGGATCGGTGTCTTGGCAGTTGGGCCGGCAGAGAGGGATTGGACTCTAGGTGGTCCAACCCCGGATTGGCAGCTCGACGCATTGCGATGGAAGGGATGATCGGATAGAATCGCCATCCATCTTTTCAATGTGAGGTCAACGGCATGGGAGCCAGTATTACAGCAGACAAGTAAGCCGCAACAACAAGCATTGTTGTTGCGGCGTTCTGTAAGACCAATCCTGTTTGATTGCTGACGAGCAGACGCCGCCCGGAATCCTTATTCGAGAGGTTGATTCGTCATGACCACCACACGCCCCGCGTGGGCTTATACGTTGCCGGCAGCTCTGCTGCTGATGGCTCCCTTCGACATCCTCGCGTCACTGGCGATGGATATTTACCTTCCCGTCGTTCCGGCGATGCCCGGCATCCTGAATACGACGCCATCTACTATCCAACTCACGTTGAGCCTCTACATGGTGATGCTCGGCGTGGGCCAAGTGATCTTCGGGCCGCTTTCGGATCGCATCGGGCGACGGCCAGTCCTGCTTGCTGGCGGGGTGATTTTCGTCGTTGCGTCTCTCGGAGCAGCATGGTCGTCAACGGCCGCAGCCTTGGTCGCCTTCCGCCTGCTTCAAGCGGTCGGCGCATCGGCTGCGCTGGTGGCGACGTTCGCGACGGTTCGCGACGTGTATGCCAGCCAGCCCGAGGGCGTCGTCATCTACGGCCTTTTCAGTTCGATGCTGGCCTTCGTACCTGCTCTTGGCCCAATCGCTGGAGCACTCATCGGCGAGTTTTTCGGATGGCGGGCGATATTCGTCACGCTGGCTGCGCTTGCGTTACCCGCACTCTTGAATGCCGGTTTCAGATGGCACGAAACCCGCCCGTTGGACGGAGCAGGAACGCGCCGATCCGTTTTGCCGATCTTCGCGAGTCCGGCCTTTTGGGTTTACACGGTCGGCTTTAGCGCCGGCATGGGCACTTTCTTTGTCTTCTTCTCGACGGCCCCCCGCGTGCTCATAGGCCAAGCGGACTATTCGGAGATCGGATTCAGCTTAGCCTTCGCCACTGTCGCATTCGTCATGATCGTGACAACCCGCTTCGCGAAGTCCTTTGTCGCCAGATGGGGCATCGCGGGATGCGTGGCGCGTGGGATGGCGCTGCTCGTTTGCGGAGCGGTCCTGTTGGGGATAGGCGAACTCTACGGCTCGCCGTCATTCCTCACCTTCGTCCTACCAATGTGGGTTATGGCGGTCGGCATTGTCGTCACGGTGTCTGTTACCGCCAACGGCGCGCTTGCACAGTTCGATGACATCGCAGGATCGGCAGTCGCGTTCTACTTCTGCATTCAAAGTCTGATCGTCAGCATCGTCGGGACATTGGCGGTGACGCTGTTAAATGGCGACACCGCATGGCCCGTGATCGTCTACGCGACGACGATGGCGGTGCTGGTATCGGTGGGTCTGGCGCTACTTCGATCCCGCGACGTTCCTTCCGAGAGGTCGCCAGTCGTCTAACCGGCGATTGGTAGGACGGCTGGCACCCATGCGGCGCACCCGCCATCGCAGCCTCGTGAATGGCGGTATCCTGTCCGGCAGGATACCGCTCATTTCCCTTGTTCAGTTCGTTGCCGTCGCTGAGCATCTGAACTTTCGGCACGCGGCCAACGCGCTCGGCGTCAGTCAGTCGAGCGTCAGCGCGCGCGTTAAGGCGCTGGAAGAAAATCTTGGTGTCCTGCTGTTCGAGCGCCATGCGCGAGGCGTCCGGCTGACGGATGCAGGCAGACACTTCATGGAGCGGGTCGTGGCAGGCGTCGATCAACTCGATCACGCCGTCAAGACCGCCGGCATGACAGCGCAAGGCGAATGCGGCCGGCTACGCATCGGTGTCTATGCCCTGATTCCGGGCAGCTTCCTTGCAGAGCTGATTGGTCAGTATCGAAAGGACCATCCCAATCTCGACATCGAAATCACGGAGGGCACAGCACGCGATACTCTCACGCAGCTTCGAGCCGACCGGCTGGATATTGCGTTCGTTGCCGGCACGTCCAAACCGCCCGACTGTCATTCCCGGCGAATATGGACCGAACCCCTTTTAGCCGCTGTGTCGGCGCGGCACGCTCTTGTTGGACGCTCGGCCGCCACATGGGCTGATCTGGCAGCGGACACGTTCATCGTCAGACATGGTGGCACCGGCCCACAAGTGCATGACCATATCGTTTTACGCCTTGCCGGAACCTGGCCCGCGCCTTCGATCCTTAGATTTGATGTTGGGCGCGGCACCTTGCTGTCGATGGTGGGACAGGATTTCGGTATCACTGTCATAGGTGCGGCTTCGTCCCTCTTGCCAACATCCGGGGTGGTCTTCCTGCCGATCACCGACGAACCCGAGCCGGTCGCTTTCTCGGCGGTCTGGTCGCCTCACAATCGCAGTGTTGCGCTCCGAAATTTGCTTGGACTCGCCGACAAGATGAGCCGATCTAATTGATTCATTTGGATGTGCTCGAAATTGCGAGCACCCATCCTATTTGCCGCCGATAGTATCCGGCAGCCCTCCTGCATCATCTTTGCTATTGCCTCCCGCGCAAACGCTTATTCTCTAATCGGCTCAATCTCTCTTGCCAACTGGAGCCTGCATTGCGCGGAGGCCGAATCCTTTGGGGTCAGATCGCTGTCGTTTTCACCATCGTTCTGGTGATGACGTGGGCGGCGACGCAATGGATAGCATTCCGCCTCGGCTTCCAGCCGCAGCTTGGCAATCCGTGGTTCGAGCTGGTGGGCCTGCCGGTCTATTATCCACCGGCCTTCTTCTGGTGGTGGTTTTCGTTCGACGCCTATGCGCCCGCGATCTTCGTCGAGGGCGGCATCATCGCCGTATCGGGCGGCTTCCTCGCCATCGCTGCCGCCATCTTCATGTCGATCATCCGCGCGCGCGAAGCCCGGAACGTCGCCACCTACGGTTCGGCGCGATGGGCCGAGGACAGAGAAATCCGCGCGGCCGGATTGCTCGGCCCCGATGGCGTCCTGCTCGGCCGATACGACCGGGACTATCTGCGCCATGATGGTCCCGAGCATGTTCTATGCTTCGCCCCGACGCGCAGCGGCAAAGGCGTCGGGCTGGTGGTGCCGACGCTGCTGACATGGCCGGCATCCGCCATCGTTCACGACATAAAAGGCGAGAACTGGACGCTGACAGCGGGCTTCCGCGCGAAGCATGGCCGCGTGCTGCTGTTCGATCCGACCAACGCCAGATCGTCGGCCTACAACCCGCTGCTGGAGGTGCGGCAGGGCGAATGGGAAGTCCGCGACGTGCAGAATATCGCGGATATTCTGGTCGATCCCGAAGGCAGTCTCGACAAGCGCAATCATTGGGAAAAGACCAGCCATAGCTTGCTGGTCGGCGCGATCCTGCATGTTCTCTACGCGGAGAAGGATAAGACCTTGGCGGGCGTCGCCAACTTCCTGTCCGATCCCCGCCGCCCGGTCGAGGCGACCTTGCGCGCCATGATGGACACGCCGCATCTCGGCGAGGCGGGCCTTCATCCCGTCATCGCGTCGTCCGCCCGCGAACTGTTGAACAAATCCGAGAACGAGCGGTCGGGCGTGCTCTCCACCGCCATGTCGTTTCTCGGCCTCTACCGCGATCCCGTGGTGGCGCGGGTGACGGCGCATTGCGACTGGCGCATTGCCGATCTGGTCGGCAGCCGCCAGCCCGTCACGCTCTATCTGGTCGTGCCGCCATCCGACATTAACCGCACAAAGCCGCTAATCCGCCTGATCCTCAACCAGATTGGGAGGCGGTTGACCGAGGAATTGACCACCTCCGGCAAGCGCCATCGCCTGCTGTTGATGCTCGACGAGTTTCCGGCATTGGGCAGGTTGGATTTTTTCGAGTCCGCCTTGGCCTTCATGGCAGGCTACGGAATCAAAGGCTTCCTGATCGCGCAGAGCCTCAACCAGATCGAGCGGGCCTATGGGCCGAACAACGCGATCCTCGACAACTGCCATGTGCGCGTCAGCTTTGCCACGAATGACGAAAGGACCGCCAAAAGGGTGAGCGACGCGCTCGGCACCGCGACCGAGATGCGCGATTCCACCAACTATGCCGGCCACAGGCTCGCGCCGTGGCTCGGGCATCTCATGGTTTCACGGCAGGAGACAGCCCGGCCGCTGCTCACGCCGGGCGAAATCATGCAGCTTCCGCCTACCGATGAAATCGTCATGGTCGCGGGCACGCCGCCGATCCGCGCGACCAAGGCCCGCTATTTCGAGGACGCGCGGTTGCAGGAACGCATCCTGACCCCGCCCGATCTGGTCGCCGCTCCGCTGGCGCCCAGCCCATCCGCCGATGATTGGTCCGGCCGCGTGGTCGCGGCGGAAAGCCGTTCCGCGACGAGGGGAAACGAGGCCGAGGGCGACCCGGCCAATGCCGGCATCCGCCGCGAGCCGGAATTGCCCGAGCATGAGGAAATCGTCACGCCGACGCCATCGCCCGAACAGGAGTTCGAGTTTCTGGACGACGAGCCGGACGTTGACGCCGCCAAGGCCCGCGCCATGCGCCAGCGGGCTCTGTTGCAAAAATCGTGAAGCTTGAGCATGCTTGGCGGAGATTGGACGGACGGAACGATGACGGATTTCAAGTGGCGCCATTTCCAGGGTGATGTGATCCTGTGGGCGGTGCGCTGGTATTGTCGCTATCCGATCAGCTATCGCGACCTTGAGGAAATGCTGGCGGAACGCGGCATTTCGGTCGACCATACGACGATCTATCGCTGGGTCCAGTGCTACGCCCCGGAGATGGAGAAGCGGCTGCGCTGGTTCTGGCGGCGTGGCTTTGATCCGAGCTGGCGCCTGGATGAAACCTACGTCAAGGTGCGGGGCAAGTGGACCTACCTGTACCGGGCAGTCGACAAGCGGGGCGACACGATCGATTTCTACCTGTCGCCGACCCGCAGCGCCAAGGCAGCGAAGCGGTTCCTGGGCAAGGCCCTGCGAGGCCTGAAGCACTGGGAAAAGCCTGCCACGCTCAATACCGACAAAGCGCCGAGCTATGGTGCAGCGATCACCGAATTGAAGCGCGAAGGAAAGCTGGACCGGGAGACGGCCCACCGGCAGGTGAAGTATCTCAATAACGTGATCGAGGCCGATCACGGAAAGCTCAAGATACTGATCAAGCCGGTGCGCGGTTTCAAATCGATCCCCACGGCCTATGCCACGATCAAGGGATTCGAAGTCATGCGAGCCCTGCGCAAAGGACAGGCTCGCCCCTGGTGCCTGCAGCCCGGCATCAGGGGCGAGGTGCGCCTTGTGGAGAGAGCTTTTGGCATTGGGCCCTCGGCGCTGACGGAGGCCATGGGCATGCTCAACCACCATTTCGCAGCAGCCGCCTGATCGGCGCAGAGCGACAGCCTACCTCTGACTGCCGCCAATCTTTGCAACAGAGCCCGCCGTGCTAGTCTGCTCGGTGATGGTGGAGTGAAGCCAACCCGCAATCGGGTTATGAATCTGCATCGCGATTCGCAATCAGCTGTCTCTTGAGCATGTCGAACTCCTGCGATGTTATCTCGCCGTGCTCGTGCTGCTACACCAACTTGTCCAACTCATCCGCCACACCGCTCCCCACCACCTGCGATGGCCAGGTTGTTTGCTGGGCGCATTGGCGGAGTATCGTCTCGACCCGGGACACCCACACCGGCACAACCTTACGGGAGTGATTCACTGTCAAAGAATCGGCCCGGTGCTCTGACGCAAGTATCGGGATGGTCACCATTTGTAAGCCGTAGACCTGAGTGGTGATCAAGACTTCGATACCACCGACCGTACCGGTACTAATCGACGACGGTCGTGTTCGTCGCCTGCCGCAGGGACTCTGCACACCTCCGTTTACGCATGTGCCTGGAGGAGTTGGAAATCGTCGTGTTCGGGAAACATTAAACACAGGATGGCAGCGATCTGAGCCAGCACATGATCAGCTAGCTCACCATCCGGATCGACGGCCCACTGCATCGTCGCGCCAGCGATGACCGAGTGCAGGAGCAACTCAGCTGCCGCAGGAGCACCTGGGGGCAGTCGCTTGCGGATCCCCTCCACCACCGCGCGGTTCCGCTGGATCGCAAGCGTGCGTAGCTCCGGCACCTGGAGCTCGTACCAGGAGATGAGATAGTTCACCGAGAAGTCGTTGCGAGTGTTCATGCTCCGAACGAGCACCTGCAAAAATTCCCAGAGCCCTTGCGGCCCTGCGCCTATCGGTATCGCATTCAGGTAATGCCGCACCTGCTCGACGCCGCGCTCCATCATCCTCACCAGCAGCGTATCGCGGTTGGTGAAGCGCTGGATTAACGCTGCGCGGGAGAGCCCCACCTCCTTTGCTACTCCGCTGAGCGTGAACTCTATGGGACCGCAACGCTTCAGCACTACGGTGGCGGCCTCGAGTACCTCGTCATCGGACTTGAGCTTGGGGCGGGGCATCAGTGTTCACCTTCTGTATGGGTTGGGGCGGAGGCTGTGGCTGCCGCCGCCATTGTAGCAAATTGAAGACGGAGCGAGAGTAGAGCCACGAGCCCCGCAAACACGGCCGATACAACGAGGCCAGGGAGCGGACCAGCAAGGTCGACAAACGCGCCGGCCGCAAGCATAACCATGGGCGAGGCTGACAGCATCACCGCCGAGACCGTGCCGAGTACCCGGCCGAGAAGTTCTGGCGGCGTGCGGTTGTAGATGGCAGCGTTGAGAATGGGAGAGACTGAGCCGGTCAGCAGTCCCACGAGCGCGCCCAACAACATCAGCACCGGCACGCCTGGCAACTGTGAAAGCAGAAGCGAGCCCACCGCAGAGCCACAAAATGCCACCGCCAGCCAGTTCTGCGCTGATATCCGGGCGCCGACCGACGCATGAATGGCAATGCCAAGGAGACCACCAGCCCCCATCATTGAGGAGAACAGCCCGAGCTCTGCTACTTGGCGTCCTGCATCTACAAACAGCGCAGGCATGATGACGCTGCCGTTGGCGCCAACGATGCCCACGAAGATCATCACTATACCAAAGAGAGGGCGCAGCAGGGGTTCGCTCCAGAGAAAAGCGACGCCGGCGCGCATGGAGAGAGTCGCCGTCGTGGTCATCGTCCGAGCGGCACGCGCGGGAAGCACCCACGCGCCGAGCAGACCTGCAAGGACGGAGCAGAACGCCGTCAGCCCGAGCGTTGGCGCAGCGCCAAGCAGGCCGATTGCGGCCCCCCCAAGGGCCGGGCCACCTAGAATCGCGACGTTCCCGATCACCGCTTTCAGTGACGAGACGCGCTCAACGGAGAGCCCGGCGACGTGGCCGAGTTTGGGCAGCTCACTGTCCTGCGCGGCCATACCGGGTGCGTCGAACGCGGCACCGAGCACCACGCAAGCGATCAGCCCAGTGTTCGAGAGGGCGCCAACGGCATCGAGCAGTGGGATGCTCGCCATGGCCACGCCGCCCACCACACCCGAGATCAATGCGACGGGCGCGCGCCCGAACCGATCGACGAGGCCACCACCAACCCACGCGCCGATGATGGTCGCGATGACGCTGCTAGCGGCCGTGGCGCCCGCCCAGGCCGCGCTCTTTGTATGAGACAGGACGAACCATGGAAGCGCGAGGGCCGCCACCGCGTTGCCGATCCGGAAGAGAAAGGTCGCCGCGAACAGCGTCGCGAGCGGGCTATATCGACGTTCGCTCATTCCGCTGCGGCGAGCTGCGCCTTCGCCGCAGCGAGGTACTCTTCGTTACCCGAGTCGAGGGCGAAGAGTGCGTAGGTGACCGCCCCGAACGCAAGGCGCTCCGCGATGTGGTGGGCGAGCCGCGGCCACACCCGGCCACCGGCCGCTTCATACGTGAGGAGGAGCTTCGCGAGCCCCTCTTCACCAAAGACCATAAGGTGCGCGGCCATGTCGATGGCAGGGTCATCAACGCGGGCCTCGCTCCAGTCGATCATCCCGCTGACGCGCTCCGTGTTGTCGATGAGCACATGGCCCACGTAGAGATCGCCATGCACCACCACGGAGAAATCTGGCCACGACGAATCGTCGTCGAGCCAGCGCTGCCACCGGTGGAGGCGCTTGTCGTTCACCACGAACTCGCGTCGGACGCGGTCAACGTCGTCGGCCACCTTCTGACGGGCCTGCGTCGGTGTACGGATGAGCATCCCCGCATCCACGGCGGCGGAAATGGGGACGGCATGCAGGGCGGCGAGCGCGGTCGCGAAGCTCTCCGCGAAGACCTCCGAGTCCTGCGGCACGACCCAGTCGGGCGTGGACGAACCAGGCTGGATGACCATCGCAGTCGAGTCTTCGAGCATGGGATAGGCAACGAGCTCGGCGTTGGCCACGCGCCAGTCCGGCACCGCGAACGGCAGGCGATTCTTGAGCATTGCCAGCACCCGCGCCTCTGGTTCGACCTTCGCGCTTACCTCGGCTCGGCGCGGGATGCGCAGCACCCACCGACGTCCATCGTCGACGGTGGCGATCACGATCCTATAGTCGAGCCCAAGCTCATTGACAGTCAGCGGGCCATGGAGCTTGAGCCCATGTCGGGCTGCAAGTGCGTACAGTTGGAAGGTATCGGCGGTCGTGACTACGGTCATGATTCACTCCTGAGGGCTTGACGGGTTTAGCCACCTAAATATAACAGTCACGTCGGTTATATTCAATCCTCATGCGAATCGGGGTACGACCCACAGCCCCCTCAGTACAGGTCCATCGTCACACCCGAGATCGTTGGGGTCCAGCTCCCAGTGGTTCGGAGCAACGGGCGGCAGGGCAATGATCCGAAAATTACCCCTTCCTTTGCGTCACCACAGCTTGCACCAACTGACCCTGAATTAAAAAATTGAAAAACTAACTTTTGGGTGTTGACTTAAAGCAAACCAAGCATATGCTAACCAATAGTTAGCAAATTGGGGTTCTAGGGATTTTCCGTCCAAATGCGACATTCAGACTGCTAAGTGATTGATTTATTGTGACTGGCTATGTGAAGCGCCAAAAAAGTAATACCCCTCTGGAGGCCGCGGACGGCGTGGCCTCCAGAGCACTTTGTCGTTTTTGGACGGAAAATCCCTAGAACCCCGTATTGGGGCCGATGGCGTCATCTCAATCCTGTAACCACAAGCTGAGCAATACCGCCATAGCCAGAACTGCGAATCGCTTGCAGTACAAGGGCTTGGCATACTAAGGGGCATGACTCAGCGCCCCGACATCAACCAACTCTCTGCCGGTCAGCTCCGTGCTCTCGCTACGGAACTGTTTGATCGTGTTGATAACAAAGAGCGGGCTCTGGTGCACCGTGATGCGGTCATCGAGAAGCTGACCCACGAAGTGGCCATTCTCAAGCGCCATAAGTACGCCCGGCGTAGCGAGCAGCTGGACGCGGTTCAGGGAAAACTGCTGGACGAACTGATCGACAGCGACCTGGCCTCCATCGAGGTCGAACTGGAACAGGCGATGACCGAGGAGCAGAAAGCCGCTCGGCCAAAGCAGCAACCCAAACGCACACCGCTGCCACCGGAACTGCCCCGCACCCTGATCCACCACGAGCCAGAAAATACTCAATGCCAGTGTGGCTGCCAGCTCAAGCGCATTGGCGAAGACGTCAGCGAGAAGCTGGATTATGTCCCGGGTGAGTTCACCGTTGAACGTCACATCCGGGGCAAATGGGCCTGCGACAGCTGCGAGACGTTGATCCAGGCACCGGTGCCACCGCAGGTGATCGACAAAGGCATCCCCACCGCTGGCCTGCTGGCCCAGGTGCTGGTGGCCAAGTATGCCGACCATCTGCCGCTGTACCGTCAGGAACGCATGTTCGGCCGTGCCGGCCTGGAAATCCCGCGCTCCACCCTGGCCGAATGGGTGGGTGCCTGTGGTGTGCAGTTGCAGCCGCTGGTGGATGCGTTGAGAAATACTCTGCTGGAACACAGTGTTCTGCATGCCGATGAAACCCCGGTCAGCATGCTGGCCCCGGGCAAGAAGAAAACCCACAAGGCCTACGTCTGGGCCTACTGCACCACACCGTTTGCCGACCTGAAGGCAGCTATTTACGACTTCGCACCCAGCCGTGCAGGCGAACACGCCCGAACCTTCCTGGGTGACTGGCGGGGCAAGCTGGTCTGTGATGATTACGCTGGCTACAAGGCCGGGTTCGGCAACGGCATTACCGAAATCGGCTGTATGGCCCACGCCCGGCGCAAGTTCTATGACCTGCACGAGGCCAACAAGAGCGAATTGGCGGCCAAGGCCTTGGAATACATCGGTGGACTCTACGAGATCGAGCGGGAAACCAAAGATCTGCCACCGGATATGCGGCGGGAAATCCGGCAAACCAAAGCCAAACCCCTTGCCGATGCGCTGCATCAGTGGATGCTGGCCCATCGCCAGAAAGTGCCGGATGGCTCCGGCACGGCCAAAGCCCTGGATTACAGCCTCAAACGTTGGGAAGCGCTGACGCGCTACCTGGACGATGGCGCTGTGCCCATCGACAACAACTGGGTGGAAAACCAGATCCGACCCTGGGCGCTGGGGCGCAGCAATTGGCTGTTTGCGGGTTCACTGCGCAGTGGTCAACGTGCGGCTGCGGTCATGACCCTAATACAGTCAGCGAAGCTGAATCGGCATGATCCCTATGCCTACCTGAAGGATGTGCTGACTCGCCTGCCGACACAGAAGAACAACGCCATCGACGAGCTATTGCCCCACAACTGGAAACCGGCCATACCTAACAAGGTGTAGGCCGGACGTGTATGGAGAGCCTTCTTCGAAAGCTGGACAAGGTGCCAACTCTAGACGGCAGGATATGCCCTGGGAGATCGATGAGAGAAAGAGGAGGCCATAAGTAGAAAATTTCCCAAGCGACTGGTGGCTCGCTAGGCATACGTGTCGTGTTACTCCTAAGTTATTAGACACACTAGATTTTCCGGGCTTTGCTGGGCTGCGGGTGTCGCAGGTGTATGCCGCACGGAGATCGCAGTTAAACCTGATACTAGGCCGGCTCATGCACTAGCCGGATGTCGATTTCTCTGTCGACATACTTCCACTCCACCGAGGCCCGGAGTTCGGCCAAAAGCCTGTTAAAGCCCGGCTCATCAGACGGGGAATATTCGAACCACGTCAAGAAGTCGAAGGGTTCGCTCTCGCCCAGGTCCCGACAATGGTGGAGACGACGGGCCACAGCAGGGAGATATTGGAGCCCAATGTGAATGTGACGGGACTGCTCCTCAAAAATCTTCCGGCGTTCGTCTTGAGCCAGTCCCCACCATGAGGGGTTTTTCCGGATAGGGATCAGGGCGGCACAGGTGGCCTCTGCTCGACCCAAACTTGGCTGCTTCGCCACGAGACGATCCTTCTCTTCACGCACGACATAACGCTCGTTACTCGTTATCCCGCGAAGAAGCCATTTGGTGCCCAAAGGCTGCGGCGAAACAGAGCCAGCGGCTACGTCGAGCCGGGGGATTCCAGGGAGAGGGGCTCCCGCCACGGCATCCATCCGAACAACGCGCCAAACACCCGTTTCTCCACCAGCGAACGTAAATAATCGTGTATTCATCAGTTTCCTCTCAGGCCTTTCGCCTATTTCTCAGCCAACGCAAAACCGGCATTGCCCGGCGCAACCACTGAAACAAATATAAAAGGTTCGGGGCCAGAGTTCATTGCACCATGTACCTGCCCAGGTTTTGCGATCGCAATATCTCCAGCTTTAAGATGAGTGACTATGCCGTTACCTTGATGATATTCGGCTTCACCTGAGATAACCGTCCAAGTATCTTGGCCGTGAGGATGTACATGGGAAGCTATTTCCTGCCCAGGGTGGGCGTGCCAAACAACGACGACAGAGTCATTGGTTTCCAGAACAACCGAACGAATCGGTTCGCCGTTAGACGGACGAACATATTCATCCACCGAAAAAATCCGCGATTCAGTTTCTGCTCTCATGTTCACACCCATTTAAAACTGATTGGACACGTACTCTAAACGCAACTGCGCCTGGACAGCACATGAAGATATGTACCTAAGCGCCCTTCGGGAAAACTATGCTCTGGCGCACAGAGACCGTCAATACTCCGTCGTGGGTAGGCATGACATAACGGGAGGAGACGGGCGACGCTTTGGTCATATGTACATGAGAAGGTGGCTCGCCCGCTCGGCAGGGTTGTTGTCGATGGGCAGGTGTCCCCCTTTCGATGTAGCGGATCAGCTTTAACCAGTTGCTCGCAAGGCAATTGATTGCTTGCCCAAGGCACTTTGACGACGTGACCTGGGGAGGGGTTTTGTCCAGCCTAGCTTTCAGTTGCTCCAGGAAAGCCTGGCTTTGCGACTGGCGCGTCTGGTATCGCTGGGCATCGCCCGCCTCTTCCATGTCGCGCTCGATGCCGTAGAGCTTGTTGATAAGAGTCAGTGCCATCTCCGCTCGGCCGATCTTGCCCTTGGATTGAGTTTTCTGATGAACTTGCGCCGCGCATGCCCAGCAACCTATACGCTCGACGCCTTTCTGCCTCCAGGAGGCGCTGCGGCACCTCCTGGGTACGGCTAGCGGTGTAATTGAACAGGATGACCGGAAGATTTGGTGGGCCACCGCGATCTCCTCAGTAGCTATAGCCAAACAGGTTGGGTATGAGAAGTTCAAGGGGGGGCGAGCAAAGCCCCCGTTCCAATTGATTCTCTATTCCACACAAATGGCGATATAAGCCGGCGGGTGATGACGACCCTGGAAGCTCTGGCATCGAGAGTGGATGTCTACTCCATCGACGAGGCGTTTCTGGATCTGACCGGAATCGACCGGGTGGTAAGCTTCGAGCCTTTTGGTCGGCAGGCGATTTGGCTCAAGGTGGAATCACCGGACGGTTACGCTACTATCGTTCTTTGTTGGCTTTATCGGTAACCGAACGTCGATGTGTTCAGTGATGGCTGTTGAAGAGCTGATCATTCAGAAGCGTTATGAGATCTTTAAGAGCTTCGTGAAAATCGTTATTTGGGTGTTTGGCGTAACGGTTTTATTTGAGTTGTTCGGTTTTATCTCACCTGCCCGTAACGAGAACTATGCCTTCCGACCAGAAGCAATGATAGGTGGAATCATTTTTGGTATGGGGGCGGTAATCAATGGAGGCTGCTCCATGAACACGCTGATCCAATTTTGCCGTGGTCGTTTTGCTTTGATCTTTTCGTTTTTAGGTTTTTCCCTAGGCGTCGTTGCTGCTGGCTATGCCTCTTCATTTCAGCCCAATCTTCAAGCTGTGAAAATAAAACCCTTTGATGGTTTTTCAATACTTCAACTATGGATCTTTGCCGTGTTATTCGTGGCTTGGGGAATCTATGAATTTTATTCCTTGTGTAAAGGAGCTTCCGCCAGCACATGGAAGAGGCGTTTTAAGAGTGAGCATTATGACAAGAGTTTATCAGCCGCAATTCTAGGCATTTGCAACGGCATATTGGTTGTGCTCGTTGGTATATGGGTCTATTCCAACCTTATTATCATGGGCCTACTCTACCTAATGTTCGATCAAGAAGGCATGAGCCTTGGTATCTACTACAAACTAAGTGTGTTTTTATTCGTCGCCATGCTCTTGGGCATCCTTATTTCTGCGAAAACAAGTCATACCTTTAACTTAGATTTTGAAGTAAAAGCTAATTACCTATTCGGTGGTTTTCTGATGGGCGTTGGCGCGGTGTTTGTTCCCGGAGGCAATGACGTAGTATTGCTAAATAGTATTCCCACTTTGTCCCTTCAAGCGGTGCCCAGTTACGTTTCAATGCTCTTAGGTATGGCTTTGCTTATTATTCTCAAACGCAATTTTCAGAAGACCTAAATCTCAATTAAACCGAACCGATTGGAAATGAGGATTATCGACTTTCGCTTCCATTATCTTGACTTCATCCAGTACCACTAAACGCTCGGCATCACCTACCTCGACTTTTATGCACTCTTCCCTCTCGTTATTCAGTGAGGTATCTTTCGCGCTGCAATGAATTATCTCACCAGATTTGAGTGTCAATATAATCGGATATTGATAGGTACAGGCTATTTCAATATAGTCATAGTCGTTACATGAAATCATCAGTTTTTCCTCACTAGAAACGGCTATTGCTTACGGTACTGTTTCGGCGTCATACCGACGTATTTTCCAAACGTTTTAGTAAATGCTCGCTCTGATTCATACCCGATACTTAGCGCGATATCATCGACCATCAGGCTCGTATTCTTGAGCATTTCCTTCGCTCGTTGAATTCTCAACTGCGATAAATAAGTAAAAACCGTTTGGCCGACCAGATCTCTGAATTGTTTTGCAAAGGCGGCTCTAGACATACCAATCTGGCTTGCTAGATCCTCGATAGTCCAAGGCTCACTCGGTGATTCATGCATGAGTTTTAGTGCTTTGGATATACGCTTGTCATTCAGTGCCATTAGGAAAGAGTTTTGTTCTTGGCGACCAAAATTAATTCTTATCAGCTCAACCAGTACAACTTCAGTTAGTTTGTTGACGATAATCTCCGTGCCCGGATTCTGTGCCATATATTCTGCACTAAGTTGGTCAAAGGTGCTTTTTAACCAAGGGTGTTGATGCAGCTCCTCCTCTCTAACAATGGTCGTTTGAGGGAAGATTGTTTTGAGTGGCGTTAATGTCTCGTCCTCAAAACTGCAATATCCACATAGCAAAAGAGTATTCTCACCTGCAGTAGATATGTCACCGTAGGGCGACTCGCTCGTTAATATATGATCGAGTCCAGGCCCTAAAAATATCAAGTCACCAGGACCAAGCTGCTCTACTTTGTCACCAATAATCGCCCAGCAATACCCACGTCGAACCATATGAAAGCCAGCCGTCTCGGTCTCTTTAAATTCCTTAGTCCAAGGTGCCTCCACTTGGCTACAAAAGTAGACACTACCGCTGACGCGTAATGATTTAAGAATATCACTGAGAATTTCCATTCATACCTTCCTATCACCATTAACCTATACCTGAATCCGTGACTTCAACGAGCTGAACTCACGCCCAAAGCCTGCAATAACAAGGCTTAGAGCGATATAATAGCATCTGACACCCATTCACCCAGTTAGTGCTTTCGGCTCATGCGTACCTTCACTCTCCAGCAATCCCGAACCGAAGTCTATACACCCAATGGCGGGCTGGCCTTGGTCGGTCATTGCCTGAACCGGCATACATCGCTCACCAAAACCGCCCGCACCGTCGTCAAGCGGCACGGTATTCCGAACATTGAACTGATCCGGACCTATCTTGGCCTGATCACGCTGGGCAAGAGTGACTTCGAGGCGGCCGAGCCGGTTCGAACGGACCCATTTTTCAAGTCTGCCCTGGGCATCAAGCAATCGCCATCGTCGGCCCGGTTGCGCCAGCGATTTGATGAAGACGCTCAAGGCCTGACACCCCTGCTGGACGATGCCAGCGTC
Organism: Vibrio sp. 397; assembly: GCF_033339395.1. Lineage (NCBI taxonomy): Bacteria > Pseudomonadati > Pseudomonadota > Gammaproteobacteria > Vibrionales > Vibrionaceae > Vibrio > Vibrio sp. 397. Next base: position 207,848 of record NZ_JAWOUN010000009.1, read on the forward strand.
GAGTTTCTTCAGTCCGTCGAAGCTCCGGTGTCACCTCTGGCGATGGGCCACGTTGCGCTGGATATGGATGTCTTTCCCATGGACAACAGCCAGACCCGCAAAGAGGGTGTCAGCTACACCTACAAGGGTTATGACGGCTATGCGCCGATGGCCGCCTACCTGGGGCAGGAAGGCTGGTGCCTGGGTTGCGAGCTGCGCCCTGGCAGCCAGCACGCCAACAAGGGATTTCTCGACACCCTCAAACGAGTGTTACCCCGGGCTCGATCACTGACGGATAAGCCCATTTTGTTGCGCCTGGACAGCGCACACGATGCCCGTGCCAATAGCGATTTCCTGCGCGAGCAGGACCAGGTCGACTTCCTGATCAAGTGGAACCCTCGTAAAGAGGATCCGCTCGTCTGGGCGGACAAGGCCCAGGCCCGGAAAGCCTGGTCACTGGAGCGCGACGGCAAAATGGAAGCGGTTCTGTCGGAAGCGATTCCGGACGAGCCCGGTCTGCGTCGCATCGTGAAGGTCACCGTTCGTACCAGCGATGCCGAAGGCCAGCTGTATCTCGAACCGGAAGTCAGCCTCGAAGGCTGGGTGACCTCGTTGCCGGCCGAAGTAGCCGACGAGCAACACATCATGGCGCTGTACAGCGATCACGCCACCAGTGAGCAGTTCCACAGCGAGTTCAAGACCGACCTGGACCTGGAACGACTTCCGTCCGGGAAATTCGACACCAACAACCTGGTCATGGCCTTCGCGACGATGGGTTACAACGTGTTGCGCTGGATGGGTCTGCGACTGACCGGCCCGGATGCACCGGTTCGCCACCCGGCCAAGCGTCGCCGCCTGAGAACCGTGATGCAGGAAATCATGACCATGGCCTGCCGCCTGGTGCACAGTGGCCGGCAGTGGATCCTGCGATTTGGCCGGCACTGCCCAGGCTTTGCGGTTTACCTCGATCTTTATCGGGGCCTTGCTTCCGCCGGATAGGCCAACTCAACCACTGGCAAAAAGCAATCCTCCCGGAATCCTCTGCCGGGACAGCCCGCTATTGCCTAAACACTGCATGCTGGTTATTTATCAACCAATCTCGGGCCATCGGTTGCTCCCGCTCTTTGCTTCCAGACCTCAAAGTCAGAATCTCACCCAGTTATCGCCTCTTGTTGGCGCAGAGGTGGGCTTGACGAGTATATTGGCGAGCGAAGTCACTGATTCAGGCTATACACTAAAATAATAATAGACGATCAGTGCAATATTTAAAGACTTTTGCACATTGTTAGTTTTTATTGAAAGCCCATAATGATCACATCAACGCAAGACAAACGAAACACAAAAAGTGAAACAGAAGGAGCATAGCGATGGCGACAAAACAGACTGCGAAAGTAACCGTATACAGCAAAGGCTACTGCCCTTACTGCAAGATGACTAAGGCAACGCTTAAAAAACTGGGGCTGAAGTTTGAAGAAATCGACATTACCTTCAGCAGAAAGCATGGCAAGGAAATGCGCGAACGTAGTAACCGTCATACGGTTCCACAGATCTTTATCGACGATCACCACATTGGTGGCAACGATGATCTACAGGCAGCGCTTCGAAACGGAGAGCTGGAAAAGATTCTTGAGGTAAATGCAGCGGTAGTATAGCGCTACCCAAAATGACACGAACTCAAAACAAAATTTAAATCAAAGTAGAAGGAAAAACATCATGACAACTTCAACAGCAAGACAACTCACAGACACCGCTTTGACTCAAAACACTCGTCCCTTGGACGTCACAATTACACGTATAGGCGACCAAGCCTTACGTTACTCAGTGGTCGTAGTACTGGCCTGGATTGGAGCAATGAAATTCTCGGCCTATGAAGCGGGTGCAATTCAAGGCCTTGTTGCTTCAAGTCCTCTAACATCATGGCTTTATAATGTATTTAGCCTACAAGGGGCTTCAAATCTTATCGGCACTGTTGAAATAGCGACTGCGGCAGCGATTCTACTAGCACCTTTGCATCGACACATTGCTGTCGTGGGTAGCCTAGCAGCCATTGCGACCTTTGCTGTGACATCAAGTTTCTTGCTGACAGCACCCGTTTGGGAAGCAAGCTTGGGTGGTTTTCCAGCATTGAATGTTGTACCTGGCCAGTTCCTTTTGAAAGATATTGTACTACTCGCAGCAGCAATATCTTTATTAGGAAAAGCTCTTAGCTCAAGCAAATAGGTCAACAAGTTTTAAGCTAAAAGGCACTAACGACAGTGCCTTTTTTTACTAACCTTAAGACTATTACTATTTAACCAATTAACAGAACAGGTACTGCGAGAACACTATGACTGAGCAATATGATTATGATTTGTTTGTAATAGGAGCTGGCTCCGGTGGCGTACGTGCAGCAAGAATGTCTGCCGCAACTGGCGCGAGAGTCGCTATTGCAGAAGAAAAATACCTAGGGGGCACATGCGTCAACGTAGGTTGTGTTCCTAAAAAGCTATTTGTTTACGCTTCACATTGCTCAGAGGAGTTTGAAGGTGCTTCGGGATTTGGCTGGGAAGTCGGTGAAAGCCGTTTCAACTGGCCGGCGCTGCTAGAAAACAAGAACAAAGAGATTGAGCGCCTTAACGGCATTTACAAAAAACTCTTAGAAAATGCAGGCGTCAATATCGTTTGGGGACGCGCTCGACTGACTTCCCCCAATAGCGTTGAAGTTGATGGTAAGACCATCACAGCTGAGAAGATTCTTGTAACAGTTGGCGCAACACCAAGCGTACCAGCGTTTCCAGGTTCGGAACATGTGATTAGCTCGGATCAGGTTTTCTATTTACCAGAGCTTCCTGAAAAAATTGTGATTGTCGGTGGTGGTTATATTGCGGTTGAATTTGCCGGCATTATGAATGGATTGGGTGTCGAGACTCATTTGGTTTATCGCGGCGATAAACTACTTAAGAACTTCGACCAGCCTACTGCACAATTTGCAGCCAATGAAATGCAGAAAAAAGGCGTGAATATCCATTATTCGACCAACATTACCCAGATTGAAAAACAATCGGATAACACCCTTGTTTGCCAACTGGATAATGGCGAGATTTTAAGTGCTGGCCAGGTGATGTATGCAACAGGCAGAAAGTCTTTGACGAGCGATTTAGGCATAGAACAAGTCGGTCTAACGACTCGTAATAATGCAACGATTGAAGTCAATGACCAATTCCAAACATCCGTCCCATCGATTTATGCCTTGGGTGATGTGATTGGCACGCCGGAATTGACGCCCGTCGCAACAGCTCAGGCGATGGTGTTCGTAAGCCAGCAATATGGTGATGGCAGCAAAAGCATCAGTTATGACAATATTCCCACCGCAATCTTTTGCCAACCGAATATTGGAACAGTGGGGCTATCTGAAGACGCGCTTAAGGCCAAAGGTGTGCCGGTAGAGGTATACCAGTCAGAATTCAAACACCTTAAGCACACCTTATCAGGAAGTGAAGAGCGAGTATTGATGCGTATGCTGGTTGAGAAGGGCACTCAAAAAGTCGTCGGTATGCACATGGTTGGCCCTGACGCTGGTGAAGCGATTCAAGGCTTTGCCGTAGCAGTCAAAGCAGGGCTCACTAAAGATCAATTCGACGGCACGATTGGTATTCACCCGACAATGGCCGAAGAATTTGTCACCTTAAGAGACCTTAGTTACTCGGTTTAAGTCAACGCTGTTCAAACCCATCAAGAAGCAGAGGCTTAAGGTATAAGCTACGAGGTATAAGCTATGAAGAATAAAGTCGAATTTGTCAGCAATGGCATTACCCTTAGAGGAATGTTGGAATCGCCCGACCAGAGAGTTTCCAGCTACGCCTTATTTGCACACTGCTTTACCTGTGGGAAAGATATTGCAGCTGCTTCTAGAATTGCTAGAGCCTTGACCGCAAAAGGTATCGCGGTATTAAGGTTCGACTTTACGGGCTTAGGAAATAGCGATGGGGACTTCTCTAACACCAATTACTCCTCCAATGTGGATGACTTAAAAGCAGCCGCAGATTTTCTAAGAGAGAATTATCAGGCACCGAGTTTATTGATCGGCCATAGTTTGGGAGGGGCTGCCGTACTGTCAGTAGCTCACCGCTTACCCGAAGTGAAAGCCGTTGCAACCATTGGAGCACCTCACGAGGCGCAGCATGTTGTACATAACTTTGCGGCCAATCTAGACACGATCAATCAAGAAGGCAAAGCTGAAGTCACATTGGGTTTTCGAAAGTTTGTTATTAAGAAACAGTTTGTTGAAGACCTTAAACAAATCGAATCCGAGATTGGAAACTTACGAAAAGCATTATTGGTCATGCACTCGCCGATGGACAGCACAGTAAAAATCGCCGAGGCCGAAAAAATTTATAAAGATGCCAAGCATCCAAAGAGCTTTGTAAGCCTGGATAATGCTGACCACCTTGTTTCCAACAAGGATGATGCCGAATACATTGCTACAACGATTGCAGCTTGGGCAAGCCGATATATCGAACCCTCAATCGTAGAGAAATCCGGGCAAACGGTAGCCAAAGGCCATGTCTACGTCGAAGAAAAGGACCATAAATTCGCGCAGAACGTTTATAGCAATAGTCATCACTGGCTAGCCGATGAGCCTGTCGCGGTGGGTGGAATAAATGCAGGCCCCGATCCATACGAACACTTGCTCGCCGCATTAGGCACTTGTACCTCCATGACGATCCGTATGTACGCTGATAGAAAGAAATGGCCGCTAAGCAATATCGGCATTAACTTGCATCATGAGCGTAGTTACAGCAAGGATTGTGAACACTGTGATGAAGCCCCTCAGCAAATTGATCACCTCAATCGTGAAATCACATTGGAAGGTGAGTTAAATGATGAGCAGCGGGAAAGTCTGCTTGAGATTGCAGATAAATGCCCAGTCCATAAAACCTTACACAGTCACCTAGTAGTAAACACAAAACTAAACGCGAATTAGAAAAAGCACTTTAAACTCTTCAGGAGATAAACAAATATGGCCATCCCTATTCCTCATCGCCCAAGTGGTTTTCTACTAGGCGACCCAGCTGCTCTTGTCACACTTGATGCCTTTATCGACATACAGTGCCCACACTCTCGTGCTGCTTGGCCAACACTAATGGCCGTAATGAAATACTATCAGGATGATCCGGTCAGCTTAAAGGTACACATGATTACCTTGAGTAATCATCGACAAGCCTGGGATATCAGTTTAGGTTTATTCGCCCTTGCTGAAGGTGATGCTAGCAGGTTTTACGATTTCGCCACGTTTGTATACGAGCGCCAGGATCAGTTTTATAACGCGCCGTTTCTACACAAAACGCATGAAGACTTGCGTCAATTTGTAGCTGACTTAGCGCAAGCGCATTCAAATATAGATCGGGAAGCCTTTCTGAAGAGAATGGGCGACAATGATATCTACGTTAATGCTAGAACCCCAATTCGCTATGCCGCTACAAAAAGTGTCTGGGCTACACCAACATTCTTCGTTAACAATGGGAACAATGTACCTGTTGATCACAAATCTAGCTTGGATGATTGGATAAAGCTGATTGATTCTTTGTTAGCAAGCTAATTTTTACTTTCACTTATTTATGGCTTCTGCTTAGAAGTATGAAGTAGCCTATTTTCTTGAGTTGCTAAGGATTTGCTTTATGAAGTTCGCAGAAGAGATCCTCTCCTCTGTTTTTTATCGGTTATGTCTATTAAGTGAATAACGACAAATGTCCGCTTTCCTCTTTTTCCTGACTTGATTACCTACAAGCAACAATCTTTGAAAACACCGTTGACTCAGATTCCTGATACTTCAGCATCATAAATATACGGCCAGGCAAAATCAAAGACTCAAACATCTAGGCTGCAATCAGCTCGTGAGATCCTGAGAATGGTTCAATATCACTCAGTAAGCCGTCTAGATCGATTTCGGTTCTACCTTGGTCAAAGGAATATTCACCATTCAAATTAATGTGTTGCCAGGCAACGGGTGATAAATTGACAATGTAATCTGCTATATCATCTCTTCCCCGATCTTCATTTATTTTAAGGTAGGCAGATAGTAGCGCGGAGTTATAGTAAATAATGCAGTTTGAGATTAACCGGGAGCAATCATTCCACTGTGAAACCTGGTAATCGTTTCCGCCTCTAAATCGATTCCCATTAACGGAGGCAATGGCTCTTTTCAACTGGTGGTAGGCTTCGCCACGATTCAATGCTTGCTGGACATATCGCCGTAGTGTTGCATTATCAACATAATCCAGGAGGTAAAGGCATTTTATCAGCCGATCATATTCTTGGAGAGCTCGGAGTGTTTTACTTTGACCGTTACTGAGCTTACGAATTACAGTGCTTTGCGTCGTTGTTTTACGGCTCAGTGAGCAGATTATGTGCTGTATCTCATCCCACTCCTCTTGGATCAGCTTGCAATTTATGTCTTTCTTCAAGCGAATCGAGCAACCATCTTCCTCTGTAACTTCAAACAATTTGAAGAAGGTGTTTTTGACTTTTGCATACCGGGGTGCAAAGCGGTAACCAAATAGATCCAATATCGCAAAGTTGACGTTATTCGTGCCGTGATTATCCGTGGATAAAGTAAATGGCTGTATGTCTGACGTATTATTGTAGAGAAGGTCAAAGGCAAAATGCCCTTCGTATTCGTTCGCGCCAATAATTTTGGTATTGACCGGAACGTGGTTGGAGACGAGCGTCAGCGATGATACGCCTTTTCCTTTAAAGAAGTCTTTGGACGAGTAACGCGCTTTAAAGGTATTGATTCGACACTCAAACTTTTGGCCGTCGATACTGGAGTACAACTTGTTATCGTCAAAGTGATAATGAACAAAAATAGGCAGTGCTGCAATCGCATTGGATACCAGGTCATTCGACTCATTTAGCGTATCCATTCTGACGTAGCTTTCTTCTACACTTCGAAGTTTGCCTACCGAACGGTCAGAAATATTAGCCATCTTGTACAGGCCATAGTTGGTGCCATTCGCCAGAACACAAGCAATCAGATCATCATGATTGATCGACAAAACATCATGGTTCGCCGATATGTGAGAGAAAGCATCCAGAAAGCCGGTCTTCTGCTGTACAAATTTAAGCAAATCAACAATGCCCATGTGCTTTATTTGGCTATAGATAGGATTATCGACTGACTCTTTCCAGCGTCGATTTGGTATTGACCACTTTAATTCATGACGATCTTGGCTAAATTCGACATATTGGTTGTCACCGCTAAAGATATGGTCGCTGACGGACGCTAGCTTCTCTTCTAAGTCACTTAGCTTTTTAGCAAGCATCGTATCGACATGTTTTAGAGGGTGGGTAAGGCCAGATTTCTCGATGATCTGCTCCTTCTTCTCATTCCATTCTTCTGTGGCAATGAGATCACTCTCGAGACTACGATTCCGCTCGCTTTCTACAATATAAATTTGGTTAGATTCGAATAACTGGGCGGCCTTTCGATAAAGGTAAAACTCAAAACGGAGAGTTCTTTTCGTTTCATCAACGTCATAGACGTGTTGGCGCTCAGATTTCCGGATCAGTTTTTTATTAATGGTTGAAATAGATCCATTTTCGGCTATCTCCGAGATCGAAGATGCGAACTGTTCAATCAATTCGGGTTTGATTGCTCCGAATTCGACATCAACGGCTTGGAAAATCGACCGCAGCAACCTTTTAATTTTATTTGTTTGCCGACTTATATACTCCCATTCATATTGGGCCGTATCAAAATCAGTATCATCTAAATGGGCGCTGAGAAGTTTCAGATTCTTCTTCGGCAAGAGTTTGAACGCACGCTTCCGAACATCTCCGAACGTTCTGCTGTCACTGATATCTGGATCTACAAAAAAGCTCAGGATATTTCCGGCAACTTTGAGGCTGTCTTTTACAACATCGACATCTTCAGCGACTTTTTGTTTCGCGAATATTTTGCCAGATTCGGTGATTTTCCGGACTAGATACAAAAATGCCGATACTAGGTTGTCATTCGTTTCACGATACCTGAAATACAGATAACAGCACAGATAAAGCAGTGACTGGTCATCAGAGTGGCGTCGAAGCTTATAAACCGATTTATGCTTTACAAGCGAGGCATAGTATTCAAGGTTTTTCGGGGAAAGTGATAATTCGGCAATAATCTGTTTGAGCTCTGGATAAAGCTCTTTTATTGCCTGATGAGTAGTAAGTTCTCTATTGATTTGGCTCGACGAGAAATCCTTCGCCATTTGTTTTAGCCTGGATAGGTCGGTGAACGTCTCATCCGAACCCAAAAGCTTTAGTAGTGATTTTCTTGTTTTAGGTGTCATGCTTTTTTCAAGAACTTTTTTGATTCGAGCTCTTTCAGAAATGAGCACTTCAGATACATGATCCTGGAGTGTCGTATACCCGGCAAGTGCAATTTGGTTTTGATTAAAGAATGCGATGCATTCATCAAATACATACCGTGGATCGACGCTGATCGTAACGACATCCCGGAGTCGTTCTAGTATTTCAAGTTTGTGCGTTTTACGGCGATAGTACTGGTAACCTGTGTAGTTAAGCAAACGACTGACTAGTTTTGTCTTGGTTGAGGCAGAAAGATCCTTAGCTTTAATACTTTTACCCTTAAAGTATTTCGATATGATGAAATCTAGATCTGCCTTAACAGCGTTAAAATCAAAGTTTGGAATAATCGGCTTGCTTCTGAAGTAACCCAGCAGCAATATGAAATAGCACTTGGTGTCGATACGGCGGCATTCGTCGACAAGTTTCTGAGTCTCATCATCAAGCGAGAAATACTCCTCTCGCTCAGCATGACTAAACGTCGGTAGGGAATACAGCTCTGCGATTTCGGACTTATTGAGTATTTTGATGCGCTTATTGTTTGACTGCTTCATGATTGACCCCAGTGATTCTTATTTTTCGGTCATCATATCGGAATTTGGTTATATTTTGACCCTAAGGTCATTTTCGGGGGGATGGGCGCAAAACCCCAACAAGGTGGCTAGCTCAAGATCTACATTTATAGGTCCCAATTGCACAACATCTCTACAAAGATGTATTCATTTAGCAACTAATTGACGTAAATTATTCTTCAACTGTCTAACTGTATCTGATTGAGACACTTCCCATTCTTTAGAAAGATACTGAATTACGGTATCAACATCTGAGGGGAACAGTATTTTTCCCGAAACTTTCGCAAAAGGTCCATCTGTTTCTAGAAGAATTTTATCTTTAGGTAACCAAGATATAAGTCGCTTTCCACGTGCTGAGAAAAGCATTGCTGGTCCAACTGAAAAATAACAACCTATATCGACAGCTTCTAATAACTGTTTTTTTGTCCCCAAAAACCAGTGGAGAACAGGGATGCCTGCTTTCGGGTGTTTTTTCAGACACATTAAGGTTTCGTCTACTGCATTCAGGCTATGTATTGTTAGAACTTTATCATTGAATGACTCACATTTTTTCAGAATGTGATTAAAAACCAATAATTGGTCATCAAAATGCTCTCTCCAGCCTTTTGATCCATCTAGTCCAATCTCACCTATATATTTAGTTTTCTCTATAAGTCGATCGAAAATTGGTAGTTCATTTTTCCTTAAATGAGCTAGCTGAGGGTGCAATCCCAAAGCGGTTTTGCAATGCTTAAGCCCTTTTGTGAGATTAACAGTGCCTTCGAAGGCTGAAGGCACTGTTGTTACAGATAATACGTAATAGTTTGAGCGTTCAATGTCATCCAATACCTTCTGATGTTCGGGGTATAGATCAACATGGCAATGCATATCCATCATGATGTTTTGTTAGCCTGTATAAACACTTCAACTTCCATCAAACCACGCTTAAGCGTTGATTCCAAGGCATTACGTATAGACTTATCTAGTGGGATTGGACCAGATTTACGTAGCCAAGATTTGTAATTATTGGTTTGCTTCAACCGGATAATGGCTGTTTGAACTGCTTGCAGGTCGTCTCTTGTATCCTTCTCTTTAATTAGCGTTTTCAATCGCTTTGTTTTATATGGTGCGTCATCATCAAAGCCAGCATGATGAACAGATGCTCTTCTAATTAGACAGGGCAAGCAGTGCCCACATTGTATGTGTTCTCTGTGCCAGTGGCTGCATGAAACGCTTAGCGGTACGGCTTTTTTAATAGCGTTTTGGTCAACGCACTCAGCCAACATCTCCCCCTTTGTTTTAAACTGATAAGGGTTTACGAATTTGACGTCAAAACCTATGCGTGTCAGCAATTCTTCCAACCTCTGCAAGAAGTTGGGGTGTGTGGTTCTCGTACTGTGACTACCTATTCGCCTTCTAGTTAGTGGTGGATTGATTGAGATATAGCCATTCTCAGGAACGATAATGGTTTTAATACTGGCATCACAGTTAGCACTTCTCAGTGCGGAAATGCCCAATACGGCCATCGCCAAGAAGTTAAAGCTTCTCCCACGCATACTTATGTCCGTTCTGCCTTCATATGTTTTAATTATATGAGGAGAAATTGAATAGGAGAGCTCAGCAAATGGAGAAGACAACAAAGTCTTAATTTCTTCCTGTTTTGCACCATCTCCACGATAGGCGTGACTTACTAAGAGAGGCTTATATTCTGACTCTCCATTAAGGATATCAATAGCACCCACTGCACTATCAAGACCGCCAGAAAATAGGCAAACAGCATTTTTTCCTAGAAGAGTTTTGGCTTTATATTTAGCCTGCTTACTTATCTTAGGTTTAGGCAGTTCCATTGATGTCTGCTCAAAAGTGAACATCCATTGATCGCCAGTAAGAAAGTTCAAAATTGAACTCAACTCAGCGCTTTCTGCATTCCATATATTCGGTTCACTTACAGGGATGTGAAGGTGCATTTGCCTTGACCAAGCATTCTCAGCCTTCTCTCTTAACTCAAAAGTATCTGCTGCGGTAACAGCGGAAGCAATTGTAATTAAATCGATTGCCTTAGGCTCAACAGCAACTCCCAAGTCTCTTACTGTTTGCAGTAGCCCTCTGGAAGCTAAGCTGTGTTTTTTTTGATCATATTCGTGAGTGTGGAATAGTTGTACAGGGTGGCATGACTCTGAATATTCAGGTAGTTGGTTTGGATTATCATTGAAGTAAAACTTAGTCATCGAAACTCTCCCATTCTTCAACGGTCATTGCGATGGTATCAGCTTGAATCTTGGTAATGTTATTTCTGGTGATATTGCTAGGGTTGCCATTAGTGACCTTGTCTAGCTGCTCCTGAGCTATTACCTTGATAAGCTCCCTTAGCTCAACTTCCATGCTATGGTGCTTGCTAGCAGGTTCTACGTGGAACCAAGCCCTGCCCATGCCTTCAACCACATCTTGGAAAATCAAGTCAGTTAAATAGCAGCCGATGGCTTGTTGGATTACTTCTTCAGTAAAACTATTTGGATCGAAATCTTCTGTATCTGGTAGCGCTTCTTCCAGCGCGTAATCTAAGGCAATTCTCACAGAGTCTGAGTCAGCATTATCAGGAGCCAAATGTGAAGCAATTCTATCAATAGCTTGGTCAGTGGATAGGCCTTTCAAGTCATTTAAGGAAAGGCTTTGGTTGTTGACAGTAACAGTGTCTCCACGCATTACTCCAAGTAAACCAGTACCAGCCGTTATCCCACTAGCCAACCTTCGGCTTGTGGTTTTTCCACCACCAGAGCCTTTTTTAGAATAACTCTTTAGTGCTCGCCTTAGATCAGAGCTTGAACCTCCGGCCTTGGCATAATTCCCGAATTCTCTTCTAGCTCCTGCAAAACGGTTTGCAGGATTGGCAGTACCAGATGGTTTGCCGATTTCCTGCTGAACTTTTTCATTGTCGATTTCCTTGTCACCTTGATTTTCCCCGTCCGGGCCACCAGTATCTTGAGCTGGCTCAATTGTTACAGGCGGACTTTGTTCAGCCCATGACGGAATGAGTGGGCTCTGGTTATTAGGGCCAGTTGATGATGCTGAAGTACCCATTAATACCTACTTTTCTAATTCCTTGATAATTACATTCAACCACCTTTGCTTTGGCAGTCCCTTCACGTAAGTTAGTAGCGCCTTTTTACATTTAGGCTCTTCAACTGCTAGTAGTCTCGCGCCATATATGCCTGGGGGAGCTTTTGACCAATCACTTACAGTCCTGAAGTTTTCAATTAGTCCATCCATCACAGCTAAATAGTCTTCTCTTGGGGTCGCTGCTATGGCATTTTGGTTTGTATGGCTTAGTCTTTCCGTTTGTTTCATTAAATCCTTCACAAGCTTTTGAGCAGCGCCGGACATAACTGCATTCACTAGGCCCATGGGGATACTCTCTCTACTTAAGTATGCCGCTGGGGTCAGGTTCACATTTGCAAACATCGGTGGTAGCTTCGACCACTTGTCAAGAAAGGCTAAATCTAGCTTCCACTCTTCTGGTAAATCCATATCATCGAATTCAGCTTCTGGATCTTCCAATTGAGCCAGAATCTTTGGAGAACCACTCTCTGTATCAATCAACTGATACAGTTTGTTTGTTGCTTGAGTCCCCAAACAACGCTCAAATATCACCAATTTGGTAATGGTTTTCTCATCCAGCTGCATACCACGACGGAGTGCTGTTTTTCTTCTCATTTTCACCTGATTTAAGAGGCGTTTAACAATTCGAGGGTTCCCATTTATATTGGAGGACTCTGCGAGCAATGGAGCAAGTTGTTCGGCCACGATGAACTTACTTCTGAGTTCGTCCTTACCCTGAACATCTTGAACTTTATCAACGTCCAAAAGCTCATCGACTGATATGGGTGACTGCTTCCAAGATAGCTGAAGAGACTGCTCTAGGCTTTCCCTAAGCCCCTCAAGCTGGTCACTCGTAACGCCATGATCTTGAGCTGTCAACATCATCAGGTAAGCTCTGATTTCTAGAGTACCAGGTCTTGGAACGTGTACTGGGATTTGAATTAATTTATCTAGGTAGTCTGTTTGGTGGCGCTGCGAAGCTCCCTTGTGATATTCCGGCACAGCTAAGCGGATCATATCTTCGTCTGCCGCAATCACGAATGCTGTATTTGGTAAAAACAAAAATAGTCGTATCGCTTCCAGCGTCGAAATTGCATTAAATGGCGAGCAACGGTCCAAGTTATCGACATAGACTATGAGTGGTTTATCAAATTCACTCAACAAGTCTGAGTACGCATTGCGGAACTCTTTAATTTCTTTTGGGGGTGAAAAAGCCTTTTTAGGCTTTAAAATTTCTTTGTTATCTTTAGCTATCTGCTTCGCACCATCTACTGCATCCTTGGCATCACCAAAGTCTAGTTCGCGATCCTCTCCACCACTGAATAGCCCCATCAACTTCTGAAAACCACCCATGGTGGGAACGCCAGCTAAAGCTGCACCACCATCCATCAATAATCCCAAAGATCTAATGATGTCAACACGTCCTGCAAACTCTTTAGCCTTCTTGCTCAAGCTGGCGTTGTCTTTCGCTTGGTTTACCAAGGTAGATGCAATTGTCTCTAATAGAGCCGCTTTAGCATCGTCATAGCCTTGATACATCCATGCATCGAAATGGACTTGAATGTAGTCTTGCTTCTCTTCAGATATTGATTTTTTGGTTAGCTCTAAGATTGTTGATTTTCCTGCCCCCCAATCCCCAAAAACGCCAACAGATATTGGCATCAATTCCTTTTCGGTGATTAGATCCTTAATCGATTCGGCAGTTTCACTAAAATTTAAAAAGTCTAGTGAGGACTCTTTATCAGACCACATTTAAACCCCATTTTGTCTACAAAATAGCTGTTTTCAACACGCACTATTTTCTGACTTTTAAGTCAAGCCCCAAAACTAGAGCGTTGGAACCATCTTTATTTGTTAAGACTTCTATTTTATTTGCCCGTACACTGACTTCTTCAGGTAACTCATCTTTAGAACAATGGATTACAAACTGAGTTTTGGTATTCTTGTAGCGGCTAATTAGCCCTTCATCTATGTACTTTTCAACATCTAATGGCGTTGAAAAAATATCCATATTCCTTTGAAGCTCTTCGATTTCCTTAGTGTTCATATCTTCCTCATTTCTGCCAAAGCTATAACAGTCTATATCAAACTAAATATTCTGTTATTAGGAAAAATAGGTCAAATGATGACAAAAGAAGTGTGTCCCAAATCAGAGTCTGGCAAACTTCGGGGCATTTTCGATTTAGGAATGGCAGCGTATCGATTGCGATCGCGGCTATTTTAGCATGAGACTTTATTACTCTCTCACAGTAGAGTTAAAATAAAGCTAATCTGGTAAATAAAACGTCGGAACTGATTGCCAGGACTTTAAGTGACTATTAGACAGGAATCGAACTACCTGCCAGTTGCATTTGATACTTATTATCCCTGCTGGCAAGCGAGGTGACGAGCTGGTAGCTATTGCAATAGCTCAGAACAAGTGCTAGCCACTGGACGATAAACCTAACTTTGAAAGACTCTCTTCTCCTGTCAACACTGGGTGATAATGAAAGTGCGGTTTTAGACTTTCAGCAAACTGACTGACAACTTTTGGAAAGCCACTGTCTCCAGCTTGACTCTCGTAAGCTGAAATAAACGTAAAATCTAGTATCTCCATAGAAGGCAACGTCAACCATGCGTGAATATTGGCCATATTGGTAGGTGAACAGTCTAAAATTGATGACTTGATATCATCCTCAGTTAACTCAAAATATTTATTTCCATCAAATGTAATAGATCCAATAGTGAATATTGGTGGCGCTCCGTAAAAATGTTCTACCGCTTTCATTAGTTGAGAATGAATGTTTAGACACTGTCCTACGAGATCGGTGCCTTTTAGTGGGTTATATAGATAATTTAGAAAATCCAAGCAATTTTGAAGGTTTTCATCACTACAAAATTTCGCATCTAAAGCCTTAAAGCGTGTATCAGACAATTTAAGGTACCTTGAGCGCTCAATCGCCAATTCGAACTCTTCCAAATATCTCAACTTCTGCTCCTAAGCATAAACGCCCTATTAAGGTTTGAGCAACGCAATACTGATGCCGCCGCATACCACCTTCATCACCTAAACCAACGCATAGTCAAAATGCCACACGTGCCGAATCACTCTTGAACAATTTGTTATGTTCATAGCTACTCTAAATCAACACTAAGGTTACTATCATTTTGGCCAACGATTGTAGATCCAATACAGACATCTTGAAACACCACCAGCAATTCCTCCAAGTAGGATCAATGCCAGACCTTTAAACCCGGAAGATAGAGCATAGCCTAACTGTATTGATGTACTTCCCCAGCCGTTGGATAAGCCAGTTGATATAGCTAGTCCGAAGAGAATGATCAAGATAAAGCTAGTAATACTAATTTTCCACATTTTCATTATCAGAGAGAAAGCGAATGCAATGTAGATTAAGATCCTCAGCAATTCGATGAAGCCATAGTTAGCCATCCCAGCAAGAACATAGTTAATCGATTCGGTTAAGCTTAAAACCGCACTAAACAGAGCAAATATGGCCGCCCCCATGAAGATTACTTGTGGTAAATTGCTAACTGAAAGGTATACAAACAATCGGTTAAACAGCTTAGTAAAGAGTTTCGTCAATTTGTGTAATGAACTGCGTACAGGGAATCCTATTTTGATCATTACTTATTTTCCATTGCTCTTAGCGCCTCACCCAGTAGCTCTTCTGTACTTAGATTTTTGTTATTAGCTAGGCTCTTATCAACTGTTCTCAGTGCCTTATATTCTGTACTTGTACTTTCGCCATCGATGTCTTCTTGTCGACGTCCATATGCAATGTAAATGTTATGAAAGACTCGATTGCGCTCCTCTCCAGTACAATCTAAATTTGCCAATTGCTTTTCAGCACCTTCAAACATGATGTCTAAGCTATCATCTGTTTTGGCTTTACAGAAATGCCGATAGGCTGTATCAATGCTTGTCTCTGTAGAAACGACAAATTTTTTCGTATTCATTTTAATAATTTTCTCATTCACTTAGCTAGAGTAATACTAAATCTATCCATGTAAGATAATATTTCAATTTCATTTTTATAAACTTCGGTAAGTTTACGTTTAGCTTTATTATACGCCCCTAACTTTCCATACTTCTCCACGGACACAACTGTAGTCTTTGTCGATAATGATCCGTCATCACCATATACATACCACTTGGCCAAATAATGGAGTTTTTTTCTTCGAGGGTCTGATTTGATAGGTGCGTTCTTTTCTATTAGTTTCGGCTCTAGACTATGGGGTAATCGGGTAAACAGTTCAGGCTCATTCAAGACTCTTTTCCAAAGCTTTTTCCCCCACAACTTTATGCCGATTTCGTTCCTTAACCTAATAGCTTTCTTTAAACCTTTCTTCTCTCCAATACGGATATAACCAACCGATCTATGAAGAATTTTATCTTCGGGTGTATGGATGTGAATCTTAAATGCAGTCTCAGCTTTTGAGATAAACCTAAGACCAGTGTTTGTCTCGAAATTGGATTTCATGTTCTAAGCTAATTATCCGTATAATTAATTGATATTTAATCTTCGTATTTACTGAGTTTGGTCTCCAAACTAGTGATCAATTCCGGTAGTTTAGATACATACTCTTTAAGCATAGTTATTTGATGTTTAGCTAGGCTTCGCGCTTGTTCAAGCTCCCTAGTTGTCACTAACTTTGAAGCATCTCCTCCAATATTTTTCCAAAGTCCTGCATCAAGTCTCTGGTTTTTATACTGTAGATCACCACCTTGAGTGCGAAAGCCGGTATCGGTTTCTTTGATTGCGATACGCTCTTTGATTTCCCCAGCTCCAACGGTGTAAATTTTAAAGGGAGCTTCGACCTCGGGTTTTCTTCTCGAAGACATGGGAATTCCTGCAATCTTACGACAGGTCTTGCAAATAGGTTTTCCGCTTAGTTTTGCATTTTCTATACTTTTGTGGGGGTCATTACTAAACCAAAGGTGTTTACCACATAGTGAGACCCATTGGCTTTCTTTGTTCTTACTCACATCGTGGTTAATATCAATAATACAAGGCATGTATATTCCTCAAACCTATCATGGCATTACTCAATATCAGAAAGTGTGAAGGGACTTCTTTGAAGTATCGCGTTTAAGGGGTAATTCAATCATCAAATTTACTCGGATAATTTAGCACATCACACACGTGCTGTCGATTAATTTCTATCCAATCACGATTTACTGCACCCCAATCTATTATCTTAAACTCACCACCTTTAGTGTGTTCAATTTTAATCTCCAATTCATGAATAGCTTTGATAGTATCCTGTGCGGTTCTACGAGGCATATTCGTTGCTTCCACTATTGCTGGGACAGTGTTAAAACCTCTATCAATTAGATATGCAACTAACAAACGTCTCAGAAATGAGGTTTGAGTTTTACTCGGCTTATTATCGTTCATGCTATCCTTCTTCGTTAAACAAGTTTTTTTTGAACAGTATTCATCATCTTCGGTAGGAAGTAATTCCCATTACACTGTAATATCTTACGTCATGACCTAGTTAACAAATGGTTTTCATTTAACCTAGCCTAGGCTTAGTAAACCATCTATACAACTAGACCACGACACAAGTGACAACGTCACGCAAAACTCAACCAAATTACTTTATGTTCCCGAACATATGCTTTAAGCAATGTGAAGTTCCAATATGCTGGTACAGTCTGTGTGAACGTAGTTTGTTTAATAGATTCGGACTCTTTAAATGCTTTATGCACTCTTCGACTTCTCCCCGAGTAAAGAAACTACTTGGCATATTAAAATTAGTCGGGTGTACTGCCAAGCACCTCTCATTATTTGAGTCGGTATAAGTCATTTCAAACTCTAATTCCGGGTATATTTTCTGTAGCATGTTGATCTCATATACATAGCCCATATACTCATGATCAATGAACCTTTCGTGAATGTTTACGTTAGAAAGAGGGGAGGTATTTCTAAAAACTTCCTGGTTGTGGTGATAGAGGAACCGCGCAGTTATGGTCCTATGTTTTCCCTCTTCAATGAAGTAAGCATCCTCAACTTTTGTAAAAGAAATACCTGGTTTTACATGATGATCTAAATAGTAATTTGGATTTTCTTTGAGTTCCATTAGGGCTCGCTCAATACGTTTTAAGTGACGCCCACCTAAACAGTCCCCCCACTTCATCGCATCATAGCCTTGGCTATGACCAACAACGCGCTCTAAAGGAATACTGCCAAATCTCTTCTCAATATGTGGAAATAGATAAATTCCTCTACCCGTCAGATAATCGTCGAGAGGGAGTAATTCCGTATTGGTGAAATAAGCCGGATTTAGTCCATTTAGCTCCAGTATATTTGTTTTGATTGCCATACTCAGTTCCTCGTTAGTTTTTAAAGGTTTTAGCCACCGATTCGCTGGTGGGCTAATGAGCATATCAAGCAAAATGTCATCTCTACTACCTGAAGTCCCGCTTTTTGGAAGTCCACCTATCGTATTGATAGAGTCGATTTATTCACATACAACCCCATCACCATCTCTATCGTTCATATAAGAGTATGCAGGATGTGATCTTCTTACTGGTGCAATACCATTGCTGATAGCTTCCTTGCATGTAATCCTACCGTTATTATCTTCGTCATACATAAGTAACGGTGCGGACTTTGAAACGTTTCTCGTGGTTTTTATACTTTCCTCAGCAGGTTCATATACGATCATATCAGTGCTTGTGCAGTTTCTTAGTACCGAATCTAACGTTTCCACTTCTCTGCGGTCTACACTTAGAGCGTATTTCAACTTTACCTCGACCACTCTATTAGCAAACCAGCATCTGTTTTTTTGGGGTAACCACTCTCCAGCGTCCTTTCCACACTTACCGTTGTCACCACAACGGTTTACAGTAGGTGAAGCTAATGTAAGATTCAGGAGATCACTGGCAAATTGAATGCGCATTTCACTGGATTGTGAGCACATTCCGCTATCATGTGCTTCACTTGTTGACACTATATGCTCAATGTCTGTGTATCGGTCAGATTCAAAGTAACTGCCAGTGTAAGGGCCATATATCAATCCCCCCATACTACTTACTATGTGATCTTCTACTCGTTGAGAATAGTTGTATTGTTGAGATTTATCGTATGGAGAACATCTATTCTCAGGTTTGACTATTAAACCCCGCCATATCTCTGTTGAATAAGCATCAAAAGAAACCAATAAGATGCTTGTAAGAACAGCTTTAGAAATTGTTTTCATAAACTTCCATTGATTATTATGGTACAGCAATATACTTGAATGCACTAAGCCCAAGCCTTTTGGCATTCGCTCTTGCTGCGGCCTTATTCTTGAATGGATAGATCCCATAACTAGCCAATGTATCTAGTGCCACATCTACCGAATCAATTAACCAAATATCACGAACACACGGAGGACTTCCAGATACTTTAACGTGAAATAAATCTCCATTTTCATCTAATGAAGAAATAGTTTTGGAATCCACATAATTTAGATCAATGTGAACTATCTCACCGTCACTTTTGTAAAACCTGGGATAATTATGAACTGTAACTAGAAGATATCTCATACTATATATTTGCCTTTTGTAGTTAATTTGTCATCGTTTAATGATTTACAGGCGGTATTGCCTCATAGCTAATGTGGTATATTTTTGCATTCTATTAATAGGTGTTCGCATGCACATAACTGTATCTAGTTCTGATAAAAATTTGGACTCTGAACATCACACTTTTGAACAACCTTCCTTGCTGCTTAAAAATCGTATTAAAAGCCCAGAAGCCCAATCCAAATTAAAAATTCTCCGTCTTTCTGATTCAGTACTCAATTGCCACTGTGTATCACCACCAGCCACAATGTATCTACGTAAAAGGGGGGATTACATATTCATGGTGAATCATTATGAGCATGGCCAACATCTGCAAAATTGTCCCTTGTACTCAGACATAAAAGGTTGCAGAGAAGCGGTAAATAGAGATATTTCGCCTGAGTCCGAAGAATCAGATTTTAATACCTTTATTTATCACAGAGCGCTCCCTTCTACTGGAACTGATTCAACTAATCCAAAGTCAACTTCAACACGAACGCCCAGTGTACGGCATGGAGAGAGTAAGTTAGAAAGGCTGTATTATCATTTATTAACCGACACACTATCAAATTGGCATTTCTCCGGAAAATCTATGTCGGCTGAACAGCACTTATTCAAACTTAAGAGGTCTGCCAATAAAATCCTCTTTGGAAGTAGTACTCTTGATAAATACATATTTATCGGACCAACAGGTTTGAGATACGCTTTTTCAAAACTCTATCGTAAAACCGGGGCTGGGTGGAAAGGCCCTGGACGCCCACAAGCATTTTGCATGTTCATCACCAATACTATTGAGTTAAAAGAACATTCTTTAGTAATTGATGACACGTGTCTGTCGTTTACCCGTTTGGTGAGCCCTTTAGCCAAATCGGCACTTAAAGAAGTGGAAGGACCTTATTTCGTCTTAGCAACCTTATGCCAAATGCACTCAGAAAGAATTAAGCTACACACCGTTTACATCCAACCAATCGTTTCATTGACAAATCAGGTACCTATTACTTCATCATTTGAACGCAAGGTTTTTACCGCACTAATATCTAAAATCGATAATGGCTCAAAACGTTACAGTATTCAGAAAATACTAACCACTCAGATGCAAAGAAACACTTCGGACTACTCCACGCCGAGCTTTATCTTGCAACTGAAGAATAATCATGGAAAAGTGATTTACCGGAGTATGGTTCAAATTGACGATTCGATTTATAACTTAGATAGATTTAGTCGCTCACCCATTTCTCTATGGCGTGTTAACCACTCAATGACAATATCCCCTGATGAGCCAATAGATATTGCCACAGAAAAGATTCTTTAAACTATACGAGTTTTGACGTTACTCGAGCTCATCCGGTCAGACAGAGATCGACGTTTAGGGAAAACAACTATCAAGAACAAAATCGGCACCGTTAAGCAAATTAGAGTACCGAACAAACGATACACATAAGTAGAAACCTCAACGTTCTCACCTTCTTTTCCTTGCACCTGAAGTTTGAATATTTTTTCCCCTAACGTCCTCTTCAAAAGTATGTATTGGCCCATCATCGTAAAGAAAAAGAACACATAGAAATAACCTATGCTTTGGATAGTCAACGCATTTAGTTCAAAGACGTAAAACTCTAAAATACCGAATAATAAGCTAATCAAACAATAGTCGGTTACAAATGCCAAAAATCTCTTTATCACGTACCAACTCCGTTTAATAAAATATGTTCTTTAACCCTATTGATACAATCAATGTAAACATCTTTGTCAGTCATATCATCGACTTCACCCTTCTTCTTGATGAGTGCTTTCATATCTGGGAACGACAAAACCTGTCCTAATGCAATATTCAATTCATCATAAGGTACTGAGTCACCTAATGCCTCTTTTACTTTTCTTCTGACATGAACATCTTCGGCATCACTTGCTAATGACCATACTAAGCCAGGAGGTAACACCGATACGATAGGTTGAATAATTGGCGCTTGTATTTTCTTCAGCTTACCTATGTACAAGATTCCGCGCCCCATGCCATTTAAAATTCCAGCTTTACCGACATACGATTCTATAGATTCAAACTCATCATCTGTTAGCTTAAACTGTTCCTTAATCACCCGTTCTGTACCTACACCTGGGATGTTGCAAATGAAGGTATTAGTAGCCAAGTCGCGAATAGATGGAGGGAAAGCTTCGTACATCTGTGTCAATAAAGTGATGATCTCACGATACTTACGCGCTGTTTTTACTTCTTTATCAAAGTTTTCATCTAACTCAGGACATTGAGCCTGTTCGTATTCGTCTTGGAAGTAATACTTGGGTAAAGGCTTTTTCGCTCGAGCAATTCGAAGTGCACGCTTATAAAACACAGGATCTGCATCATTTTTTACATCATCTTCATGTACCCAGAAATGCCTTTGAGCTAGACCTTTTGCAAGAATAAACCATGCATTTTTCATCGCTGCTGGGGCGGAATCTACAACTGGTTTAGCGTTTACAAACAGCATTGAAAGGTCAGAGTAATCTACCATCGGATATGAGCCTAAAATTGCGCTATATCGATCTGTCATCAGCTGCACTGAAGCACCAATTAGGTCCAGTAGTTTTTCTCCTCCAACTTTGAAAGAACCCATAGCGCTTTGCTGTTCAGCCGACTTTACCTCTTTGGGTAAGTCAGAGATCAGCGGCCAAATATACCTATGAGCTATTTTTGACAATCTTAGGAAATATTGTCGTTGAGCGTTAGATATACCTTCTTCATTCGATGCTTTGTATAGGGCATTACGGGCGTTTAGGTAGCTGTACGACGACTCGCTCTTTAAATGTTTTTGTACAAGATGGTGAGCAAGCTCTTTCTGTATTTTATCGACGCCGGGTTGCGAAGGGTCAATTTTCCTAGGCTGTGAAATAGCCTTTGCTACCATACTGTCAATTATTGCTGAAACACAGTTATCAAGTTGTACGTGGATTGGCTGTTTCGAGCCACCATTGACTATCTTAGTAACAAAAGCAGTCGCAGTGTTGTTCTCCGGCTTAGCCAATTTATTGTAACCATATTGTGGCTCAAGCATGTTGTAAGCGCTTGTCTTTTCATTGGCAAGACTGATTGCCCCTACTTTAGCTCTATCCTCTTTCTTCAGGTTTGCCCTAACAGTTTCGGCAGTGAATAATATTGACTCACCATAGTCGACCCCCGCAATAAGAGGCAACGATGTCGTTCCAGCTAAGAAATGCATTGCCCTGGTTAATACACCAGCTTGAACTGACTTACCAGAACCCATAGATCCACTAACTAAATTCAAGTGATGTGACTGTGTTGAATCAAAGTCAATAGGCCATGGCTTGCCATCAGGTGTGATATAGAGTAATACGCCGGAGTCCCACGGCGAGGCAGGACGTATGATTGGAGCGGACGAGAAGGCTGTTTCAATACTGTCATTACTCGCTCTCCCAACAGGCCTTGAGCTATAGCCAGGTAAAGAGGATAAAAGGCCCTCTATAGGAAATGAGCACATACGTTGCCTTTCCCCTCCCCAACCTCTAAGTGCACTTTGTACGGCTTTGAAACGTGTATTAGTTTCCGTTTCGTTATCACCCCAAACAGTCACCGACATATAACACTCTACTGCACACCCTCCTTCTTGAATGAACTTTGTTGTCTTATTACAGGCTTTCAGAATTTCACTTGATATTGGGTTAGTTTTAGCAACGAATGTGGTGAGACTCGATTTAGTCATTTTAGAGGTTTGTATACTTTGGGAGCCAGAAACCAGAGTGTACGATATACGCATAGGAACATCTCTGTTAACTCGGTTTATAAAACTCCTCATTAACATAGGCTCATCCCCGACTAAGTAACGCTCAAGCGTGGTATAGCAGTGACCATTGAAAAACTTAAAGTCAGGTCTTTTAGCATCCTCAAAAGGCTGTTCTACTATCTGCGAATGTATGGAGCTATGCCCAATCTCATCAGTATCAACCTTGTAGGTATGATTGCTCATTATTTTAGGAGATGATTCTTGTCGTGTGGATGGTTTCCAACGGTCCTGGTTTTCAAAGTCTCGGTATAGAAGATCTCTGATTTCCTTTAATGCACGATGAGACTCTAGTTTTTCGAATAGAACGTACTCAGAAAAAATATTAGTCATTTCTGTAACAAAAGAACGATGCTGGTCGTAAATCTGCATCGTTTCTACCCAGTGATTCTGGGTCTTAGAGCTACTGCTTAAACTGTGACCATATTCATCTGCCAATTTTTTTCTATTTTCATTACCCTCTTTGATGTTTGGTCTATCAAGAGTTTGGGGTGTCGTAGTCAATACAATATAGGTCATCTCTGGCTTAATTAGCTGAGAAATGAGGCTCTTTTCAGTCTTGTTTAACTTCTCATTTTGGTAGCCCATCGTTTTTGATACAGAGTCCACTGTATTAAGACACTTGTTCACAAAGCTCTCAGAACGACTTGAATCAATATCGATAACAAAATCTATTCTGTTTCCACTGTCTGTAAAATTTTGTCGAGCTCTACTTGCCATAAAGTCAAGTATGGCAAGCTCCTGCTTATTTGAGTAGAACCTGTAAGCCCCGTTCAACTTTAGTAGGGTAACCATTGAACCATCGTGAGTTAGCAGTGAGTGAGGGTCAATGCTTGATGTTGTTTCTAATTGACAAATCTCATAGGGTTTATAGGAGATTAGATTCGCTAAAAATGAAAGAGCTCCCATTAGATAGTTAACCTCTTTACTTTCTTCGCAATAACTGGTTGAGTATCCACTCTTCTTGTAGATAGGGCTGTGATTAATTCACTCATTTGAGCTTTCTTATCCGCATCATCTAGCTGTTCAATTTGATCTAGTTTAATGACATCCTGTACCCCAAACGAGTTATGAAACTGTGAGTTAAGCTTTCCGAACACATTCAAATCTTGAAGCTTTTTGTATGTCTCGGGCATTTGACCATCTGAGAAAATTTCTAGCGGTTCAATTTCCATTTTCTACACTCCGATATCTGGCATTGCGCCAAATTTTTCTGCAATAATATTGGCTTTTTTTACATCTTGGCTACTTAACCAAACCCTTGCCGCACCGACACCAAACCCACCGCCGACGAAACCTGCTTTCATAAACGCTTCCGCAAGTTTGGAGCAAATAATCCTGTCATATGCTCTGAGGTACACTCCCAGGCCAGTAGCTTGTTTTTGACTTCCTAAGTGGACTTTATCGGCTAAGGCACACCAAATATTTTCACTGACCACACCTTTAGAGTAACTATATCTATTTTTTGATAGGTCTATTTCAGGCCTTACATCCAACTTACCAGCATTAGTTTTCAGGCCTCCCAAAATTTCAACCTCACAGTAACGTAAAATATCAATAACCTCTGGAAGAGCAGCCCATATTCTCGTTGTAGATTTCACACCTTCGATTCCAAAGGTAAAACTTTGAGCTCGCTTTGGGTCGATAGACTTTACTTTGATATTTAGAATTGCAGCAGTATTTTTATGGAGGTTCTTTAAACCTATTATGACTTTTTCTGTATCAGGGAGTAGTACTTTGTTTTTATATCCAGCAACAATTGGCCCATCGCTACTAAACGTAAATTCTTCCCAATTGTTATCCAAAGGAAAGTTTTGATTCATTAAGTATTCGAAATGCGCAACCCTTGGTAAGGTATAATGATAGATCTTTCCGTTTGCAGACTTTACAGTACCTTGGAATGACTGATACGCATCATTTAATGCCGCTTTAGCTGAAGCGTCTGCGAGTTCACTTATATTTAGTAGTTCAGAAGGTAGGAACCCTTGTGATTCCAGGTATTGTGGGATTTCACCACCAAGGCGATATCGAAGGTAGTCCGGATTAAGTTCGAATTTACCCTGTAGATCTGCAGCAATTGACTGAACTAGCTTTGCTAAATGTTGAATACCTTCAATATCTTTTTTAACATTCAACTCCCTCATTATCTGTTGTAAAGACAACCTTAAATATTGCGACGAACGTAGGTTAGGTACTTTGTAGAGGGCTTCTTTTTGAAATATAGAGTGTTGAATGTTAGTTACCCAAATTGTAGACATCTCCAAATCAGAATAGGAACTAAACTCCTTCACCTTGCCATCGACACAAGAGAATCCACTCCTAGGTTTTTTTTCATCGTTGAATATCGCTACGCCATATGTGTTCATTAATATCCTATCCTTCTAAACTAGAGATATGGTTGTTCACTATTTCTGGCCAATTGTTTGGGTCATAGAAATCTGAAAAGAAGTCTTGGTTCCTACTCCACTCCTCTATCTCTCGAGAAAAGGGATCTGGAGTAAACAGCAACCTTAAATGAGGGTACTTTAACTGACGTTCGGAATACTCTTTGTCATCCATAGCACGAAAGTCTTCAGCTAGTGCCCTAATGTTGGTTATTTTGTACACTTGACTTACTTGCTGCGCCGTAGCAGAAAGGAGCTCGATCCAGAGCCCTGTATCGCGTGCAATACGCAGAAGCGTAGTACCGCATTTTTCTGGACCTTGGATTTTTGCTAAGTAATTTGCAACCCAAGATATTCGAACGTAAGCATTGAGCTCCTCCTGGGTCAAAGAGGGACAAAAAACTAAAGTGGCAAGTTTATTATCTGCAACAAAACCCAGATGTTCACACATATGACATAGAGGGCATTTACACTCAAAGTTAATGATTTCGTTATGTTTGTGATTCCCATCCTTGTGATGAACATGTTGATACTTTTCTGAACGAAAATGGCAATCAGTACATCGATAGTCAACATCTGATAAAAACTCCACCCTTTTTAGTTGAAAGTCTTTATCATCAGATGGTTCTGGTGGTTCTGATAAACGCCATTGATGGCTTCTACTAACACCTATGAACATTACTCACCTATATATGTCATTTGTGGATATTTTACAATACCCCAATTATCATAATAATTGGGATGATTAACAAGGAATAATTTGGAGAGGCGTTAAGTAAGCGCTTATACCAAGATCGAACTGAGTACTTTTCCGATTGATATCTTTATAACGTGGGCAGGTGAACAGTAGAGGATGGCGAGCGATTATGAGTAAAGATGTGGCTTCTTTCTTTTTCTGTTGCTTATAAATACTGATGTTTCGGGTTATCGATTTATGCTACGCCATAGCTGTTTAATAGTGGCATTTGTATGATGCTTGCGGTTAGTAAACCATTTCCGATACAAAACGCCATCGGTCGCACCGATATTACCTTGATTACCTGCTAACCAAGCTCTGTGCAACTCACTTCTAGCAACCAGCCGCCTAAAACTTCTTGGCAAGAAAAGCTGCTCATACCCAACAAAATAGGCTCGCTCGCATATCAGTTTATATACACTTGTCATACAGTTTTCCTTATCCAGTTAATGTTTCTTTTTAGGTTTCAGCAGCGTCTTAACTAGCTTATCTATCTTACGCTTCTGCTTGTACATGGGCGGTTGTATAGGGCAACATCTAAGAGATCACTTAGCTCTCCAACAGCATCACCAGTTTTAGTCGGGTTTACTGACCTTTAAGCACCACCCCCAGTTCTTCTAGTGGCCATACGAGTGTCTAGTTCTTATGTTGAACATGGCTCCCTCTTTGTTATCAAGTTGTTCTGATGGCATTAATCCATTTGAATCGCCTATTTTGACAGTTGTCATAAGCATGTAGGTGTAATTCAATACCTTTTACACAATCTAGTTGTTTACAATGTCATTTTTTGCCGTTTTTTCCGTAGATAAAACCATACACTACAGTAATAAAAGCGAAAATGAAGAACCACATTAAATTTTCATTCTCGATTAGAGTTTCTAGAGAAAAATCTAGGACAAATCGGACTAAGAAATAGGCACTAGCAAGGGCTGAAACGTTAGTAATAAAGTCCGCGAACTTCCGGTGGTTAGGTTTTGGTTCTGGCATGTTTTTTCCAATGTTGATTACAGCCCATGTCTAGGGCTGTATTTGTACTGTTTCTCTGCTCGCTTTCTTAAGCAAACAGCCTCAAAAAAGTCACTTGTGCTACTAAGGTACTTTTGCTTATTACCCACTCCGATGTAGGCGACAAAGTAGCCATTGATCTGTTTCACTCCAGTCACACCAGTTTTGTTGCGGCGACTTCTAGCTAAATTTCTCTGAGCAACGCAGTTGTCCCCCTACGTAAATTGCTCCATTTATCATTTAGAGAATCACCATCTTTATGATCGATGATGAAATCAGGAAAATGACCAGTCATTATTGACCAAGCGATTTGACCAGATGTGTACTCTTTACCGTCAATGACAATTCTGCGCCACACGTTGCCTTTCTTCCGCTTGACGCATCCCGCAACTAGATTAGCTCGGCGGCCTCTGCCCAACTTTTTCCACTGGATGATGCCACTATCAGGGTCATAGGTGAGTTGGTTTCTAATCTAAGTTACTAATTCCAATACTATCTTCCAACGTTAAATTCGCTCTAAAACTGGCAACTGAAATGAGCCAGTTGCGCTTTGTAACCAAGCACGATGTATCTGAGTGCGAGCAAGTAGCTTCCTAACCAATTTGGGGACTTCTTTTTTGGCTTTATCGGCTTGGTTATATGACCAGATCTGCAATGGCTCGTAACTATCTCTATCCAGCAGGAACTACTCTTTATATCCAACTTTATTGGGATTTCTATTACCAAATCTCTTTCTAGCCAACCACATCCCTAAGAACTGGAGTACGACAATCAAGATCATCACTGAAAAAGCCATTTCACGATTAATAACGCCAACGAAAAGTAACACTAGACTTAATACAAAACCGATGACAATTGCTTGTAAATGGTGCTTATGTAAAGAGGTTCCTTTAGGTTGCCAATATCTAGCTAATATATTGTCTAACATAAGGTGTTACCTACATCTTGATGAGAGCGTTAAAGAATAGTTCTCCATCAGTGAAAGCATCTTGCAACGTCAAACCGTATGCTCTGTGCATCCATGCGGATTTCAGGACTGATAGCCTACACTTAACTTGAAATTCTGCTTCTTCTTTATCTAAATTTGGATACCCAGCAACCCCCAATAATAGGTCATGTATGCGCTGATTAGATTGGCTCAACTTGATTATAATTGAAGGAGTAGTGATATAGTTTAGTTTCTCTTTAGATACCTCAGTTAGCTCCAACTCTGTAGCAATCACATCAAACCATAAGGTAACTTGTTGTACGCAGATGGAGCTATCGGCATTTGTATATTCACTCAGGCTATCACTAATTTCTTTAGCTAATACTATTTTCATTTCTTGTTAGTCCTTGGTCGTTGTCTTAACTTTTTCTTTAAGGTCTGCGTTCTTATTTTTGAAGCATTTTTACGGTTCTAAAAGGTAAATCTAAGGTTTTTATGAGCTAATATGTTCCCTATCCTAATTAACCTACTTTTTTAGCTAAAGACTTTGCCAGTCCCTCGTTAACAAATGATTTCCAATTTTCTTTAGTTAGTTCTGCCTCGACAACTTCTTCTTCGACTAGCGAAATGATGATTTCTCGATTAATTAGGTTTGTAGCCATGTCTAAATCATGTAAACGAAGGAACGATGTTACACCCCACAGCTTATCTGAATGAAGTTCCAAGCTATCAGGTAGACCCATAAGAGCAGCGAAAGCAAAATCACCTTGTCTTAATCCCCTGCAATGCAAAACCATCATATCTTCAAATCCAAGATAGATTGCTTCTAATGGTTTATCCTCATCATCGTTTGGCTTTAGATGAACTAACCATTTATCCTGATGGACATCAACTAAGTGATTCATCCCTTCATAGTTTTGTAAACCTCGAAGGTTATTGGACATGAGCACACCGTAAACCAACTTTAGTTTTAAATGATCATCATTTAATGGTGTGTCAGGGTTTAGCACACCCTCCTCTCCACGATCTAGAATAGGTAACTCAGCAGCATCTACCAAAACAGCTAAATCTTTTTCGGTATGGGGCATCTGCCATACTGCATATTGCATTTCATTCTTTGACAAAGTTTGCACTCCAAGTTGTTATTACTACTTCTATCAAAGGCACTCAAATCAACCTGTTAAATGCCTTTTGCACAAGTTCGATTTTTCCAATACTCTCAAGTTACTTAGTGAGTGGGATAGAATTTGAATCCATAAAAGAATCAACCTGTTTAACCAAGTCTACTGCTGTCGGCTCTGTCTCTAACGTTGACCGAAGTTTGTTGATTGTTGAAACGCACTCCTGATTAACTTTGAGAGTAATTTCACCTAGGTTGTTAATGTTGGAGTCACAAGCCAATTCCAACTTTGCATCAAGTAAACTTAGCGCAATAGAATGACCTAATTCGATTACCATTTCTTCTTGAGTCGTTGCTTGAGCTTGCAAGGAAAGAGCAGCTAAGATCGTAGCTACTAACTGTATTTTCATATTTTCGATTTTCCCATTACTTCAGCGACAAAAAATCGCCTGTGTATTCATAGTTGACAAGCGCATGTAAATCTCGCCTATGAGAAGGCGTTGCTTCTTCTTTAGCTTGCTCATAAAACCACTTTCCCGCACCATAAAGATCATTGTTGATGTCTAGCCACGATACATCATATTAATTACCATCTTTTTTGTTGATGGAATCAACACGCTCGTTCCAAGTTCAACCATCTACATGCTTCACCAAAGAACGCATGTTTTCCTTAGATTTTTCAGTTAATTCAAAAGCGAATGGGTTAGAGGTGTTTGATAGTTTATCTAATTCAAGGTCATCTCTAGTTTCAGTCTTACTCCTGTTTTAGTCTCCTATTTTTAAAAGTTCAGCGTTCACATACTGCCATGTTGTTGAGTTAAACCAGTTAATCGGATCTATTTCCCTGTCTGGAACCAACCAATGAAAACCATCTTTTAATGCTTCTTTGTCTAGGCAATACTTATTATTATCTAAGAACCTATCCCAAAAGGAATTGTCAGATAATACATAATGATAATTTATGAGGGCAACGTATGGCAGGTAATAAGTGGCAAATCAGTGATGAACTCTGGGAGAAAATGGCTCCTCTCATCCCGGAACATAGAACTCAACACCCGCTGGGTACGCACCGCAAGCGGGTTGATAATCGCGCTGCAATGAACGCCATTTTCTTCGTACTCAGGACGGGTTGCCAGTGGAATGCGCTAAATGCCACCGGTATATGCTCGTCAAGCTCTGCTCATCGCCGATTTCAGGAGTGGCGGGATGCTGGCGTATTTGAACG